>JBGCDD010000104.1:0-6716 GCA_045105075.1 Sedimentitalea sp.
GGCGCCCGGTGAGGGCTGGCAATATGTCAGCATCGACACGCACGTGGTGGGCATGATCCTGCGCGGCGCCACCGGGCGCAGTATCCCGGATTTGCTGAGCGAAAAAATCATTGCTCCGCTCGCGCCGGAACGGGCCGGGCACTATTTGACCGACGGCGCGGGCGTGGCTTTTGTGTTGGGCGGGCTGAACCTGACCACGCGCGACTACGCGCGTTTTGGTCAAATGATCGCGCAAAATGGCCGCGTTGGCGAGCAGCAGATTGTGCCCGCCGAATGGGTCGCGGCATCCACCGCGGCCTCGGCCCCGACCAAGCCCGGCAACATCGGCTATGGCTATCAATGGTGGATCCCTGTCGGCGCTACACCGGGAGAGTTCCTTGGGCGCGGGATCTACGGGCAGTACCTTTACATTGATCAAACCCGCAACGTGGTCATCGTCAGCACCGCCGCAGACCGCAACTTTCGCGGAGCAGGCATTCACGCCGGCAACATCGCCATGCTGCGCGACATCGCAAACGCATTGTGACAGGAGAGAAAAACCATGGAACCCGAGGACAGCATCAACGTATTGGGCGCCGCCCTGTCGCCCTGTTCAAACGACCCTATTACGGGCTTTTTCCGCGATGGCCACTGCAACACCTGCGCCTCGGATCAGGGCAGTCACACAGTTTGTGCGGTCATGACAGCCGAATTTCTGGCCTTTTCAAAATACGTTGGCAACGATTTGTCCACGCCCAGACCCGAATTCAACTTTGCCGGGCTAAAGGCGGGCGATCAATGGTGCCTGTGCGCCGGGCGGTTTTTGCAAGCCCATGACGAAGGCTGTGCACCAAAAGTGAACCTTGACGCCACGCACCAACGCGCTTTGGATATCGTGCCGCTGGACGTGCTGGAAGAAAACCGGGTCCAAGCCTAGGACACCCAGGAAATCACAACCGGTACGGTCAGAATGCTGATCGCTGTCGAAAACAGGATGGCCGCCGACACCCGTTGCGGCGCAACACGATAATGCTGGGCCAACATAAAGACGTTGCCCGCCACAGGCAACGCCGAGGCCGAAATCGCGACAATCGCGGTGAATGGATCGACAGGAAACAGATAAAGCACACCAATGCCCACGAAGATCGGGTGCAACACCAGTTTGCAAAACGTCAGCCAGCCCGCGACTTGAATGCGCTCGGCGGATTTGCCGGCCAAAGACGCGCCGATGGCAAAAAGCGCGCCGGGGGTCGCCGCGCCGCCCAGGATGGCCAAGAAATCGTTCATCGCCGACGGGATCGGCAAATCGAATGCAGACCAAATCAACCCAAGCGAGATCGACACGATCATCGGATTGCGCACCAGCCCCAGGCCAATTGTGCGCAGCATATCAGGCGCCATGCGCCCGTCACGCGCCCCGTTGATCAAGATCACAATCAAGCTGGAAAAGATGATCAGATCCGTCGCCAGCATCAACATGATTGGGCCAATCGCTGCTTCTCCGAACAACAACGCAAACATTGGCAGGCCCAGAAACCCAACATTGCCAATCACGGCACATTGGGCTTCGATCGCGGCGGTCGGCACGTCAAGATGGCGCAAAAAGGCCACCGCCGTCGCAATACCGTACACAAACGCCGTGCCCCAAAGATAGCCGATCACCAAACGGCCATTGAACACTTCTGACATCTCGAGGTTGGCAGCAAAGCGAAACAACATCGCCGAAAGCGCGAAATAGAACACGAATTTGGTCAGATAAGCCGTCGCCTCGGGGGTGAAAAACCGGGTTCGACCGGCCCAGTACCCCAGACCGATGATCGCAAAAAACGGGAGGGTTTTCAAAAAGATCGCGAGCATGCACAAAGGGGTACAAGCCTGCAAGCCCGGGTGCAACTGCTCTGGTTCCTTGGCGGGCTTATGCACAGGACCTTGTGATGTACGACACCGTTTTCATGCACCGCACCGCGACCACCAATGTCGGCGATTTGTGGTGCTCGCCCGGGCGGTACTTTGAGTTTGGCACGCAATTCACCTGCGACATTGCGCAAACTGCGCCGCCCGCAAAACTGGCTGTTCTGGGCGGCGGTCAGGTGTTCAAAGAGTGCGCCGAGGCGGTCATTTATCACACCGCCAACGTCAAACACCGGGTGATTTGGGGGGTTGGGATCTCGTCCGCCGATGCGGCCAGCATTGATTTTGATATTATGTCGCCCAGTTGTGCCATGGTCGGATCGCGCAATTGGCGCATCCCGGGCTGCGAATTCGTGCCTTGCGCCAGCGCCATGTCGCCGTTGTTTGACGCAGCTCCCGCCCCAACCCGCGATGTGGTTTTGTTCACCCACGCGCAAAAATCACGCGCCGTGCACCGCGAACTAGGGGTGCCGGAAATGTCGAACGTCGATGTCACAATGGAGGAGGCGATCGCGTTTTTGGCCAGCGGCGAAACGGTTGTGACCAATTCCTATCACGGCACCTTTTGGGCCATGTGCCTGGGGCGCAAAGTGCTGTGCCTGCCATTTAGCCGTAAGTTTAGTGGTTTTCGCAGAGCCCCGGTCTTTGGCGAACCCAAAGGCTGGATAAAACAGCTGCATCTGGCCGAAGCGCACCCGGCAACGTTGCCCAAAGCACGGGCAAAAAACCAAGCCTTTTACGAAAAAGTACGCAACTTGATTTAGCCAGAGCCGATCAGGATGCCAGCCCCCAACACCAACGCACCACCCAGAACCACCTGAAAAGCGGCTCTGAAAAAGGGTGTTTGCATATATTTATTCTGAATCCACGCAATCGCCCAAAGCTCGACAAAGACGATCACAAATGCCAAGGCCGTTGCGGTCCAGAAATCCGGGATCAGATAAGGCAGCGCATGACCCAACCCGCCAAGCGTTGTCATGACGCCCGACGCAATGCCACGTTTGATCGGCGACCCCCGCCCCGAAAGCGAGCCGTCATCCGAAGCGGCTTCGGTGAAACCCATCGAGATACCAGCGCCGACCGAGGCCGCGACGCCGACCAAAAACGTGGTCCAGGTGTCTTGTGTGGCAAAAGCGGTGGCAAAAATCGGCGCCAGCGTGCTGACCGATCCATCCATCAAACCGGCCAATCCAGGCTGAACCCAGGTCAAGATGAACTGTCGACGCGATGTGGCGGTTTCCTCATCAAGACTGTCTGAGTCGAGATGTGCATCGCTTAATGTTTCGGCCGTGACCTGATGCCCGGCCTCAGCGGCGGCCAAGTCACCCAGAAGTTGACGAGTTGCAGCATCTTGGGTCAGTTTGGCCGCGTTCAGGTAAAACCGCTCGGCATCACGCTCCATCGCGGCGGCTTCTTCTCGGATCCGCTCAATACCCAGGTTTTCCACCAGCCAGATCGGACGCCGCGCATAGTAGCCAGCCACGTGTTCGCGCCGGATCAGGGGAATCACGTCTCCGAACCGGGTTTTATGCAGATCGATCAGCCGCGCGCGGTGCTGGTCTTCTTCCGCTGCCATGCCTTCGAACAGTTTTGCACTGGCGGCAAAGTCATCGCGCAGCATTTCGGCATAGCTTCGATAGATCCGCGCATCGTCCTCTTCCGACGAAATGGCCAGCGCCAGGATCTCCTGTTCATTTAGATCGCCAAACCGTTTGCGTTGGGTCAGGAATCGCATCATCGCCTCTTGTTTAGAATTATTCTAAACATAGATGGTGAGGTCTGAAATGCAACACGAGACACGTCGTGCCTGTTGGAGAAACTTGGGTCTTTGGCTATGCTGGCAAGATCGCGCAACGGAGAGCCTATGAACCAAGCAACTACGATATTGCGCACTGGACGAAAATTCGATCAGGTGCTCGCTGGCGCGCGTGAAGTTTTTATGAAGGACGGCTTTGAGGGCGCGAGTGTCGATGACATTGCCAAGGCCGCTGGCGTCTCGAAAGCGACGCTTTACAGTTATTTTCCTGACAAACGGCTGCTGTTCATCGAAGTCGCCACCACTGAATGCACGTTGATGGCCGATCGGGCGCTTAACCTGATAGACGATGCGCGGCCGCCGCGTGAGGTTTTGGTGATCGCCGCCCAACAGATTGTGTCGTTCCTTCTGTCAGATTTCGCACAACAGATTTTCCGAATCTGTCTGGCCGAGCGTGACCGGTTTCCCGAGTTGGGTGCCGCGTTTTATGCGGCAGGACCAGAAATGGGGCGAGCGCGGCTGAGCGAATATTTGGCCAAAGCCGTGGCCCGGAACGAGCTGGCCATCGAAGACATCTCGATGGCCGCAGAACAGTTTTCCGAACTGTGCAAAGTCAGGCTCTGGACACGGGCCGTGTTTGGCATCCAACACAGTTTCAGCGACGCCGAAATTTCGGATGTCGTGCAGCATGCAGTGGATACATTTCTGGCGCGATTTGCGACAAAAACCGCCTAACTGGCTTTGACGCGGCCCGCCCATCATGGGCAGACTGCTTTTTTGGGTCAGTACAGCACCACAGAGCGGATCGATTCACCCGCGTGCATCAGATCGAAACCTTTGTTGATGTCATCCAGCCCCATTGTGTGGGTGATCATCGGATCAATCTCGATCTTGCCGTCCATGTACCAATCGACAATTTTAGGCACATCTGTTCGCCCCCGCGCACCACCAAATGCCGTACCACGCCAACTGCGTCCGGTGACCAATTGGAACGGGCGCGTACTGATCTCGGCACCGGCCGGCGCGACCCCGATGATGATGCTTTCGCCCCAGCCTTTGTGGGCCGACTCCAGCGCGTCCCGCATCACCTGCACATTGCCGGTTGCATCAAACGTATAGTCCGCGCCGCCTTTGGTCAGATTTACGAGATAGGGCACCAAATCCCCTTCAACCTCTTTTGGGTTCACAAAATCAGTCATGCCAAACCGTGTGGCCATTTCAATCTTGTCGGGGTTCAAATCGACACCGACAATCTGATCAGCGCCTGCAAGCCGCAAGCCCTGGATAACGTTCAAACCGATGCCACCCAACCCAAACACGATCGCGCGGCTGCCAATTTCAACTTTGGCCGTATTGATCACAGCGCCGATGCCCGTGGTCACACCGCACCCAATATAACAAACCTTATCGAAAGGTGCGTCAGAGCGGATCTTGGCCAGTGCAATCTCGGGCAAAACCGTATGATTCGAAAATGTCGAACAGCCCATGTAGTGCAGAATCGGGTCTCCATCGAGTGTGGAAAACCGGCTGGATCCATCGGGCATCAGCCCTTGGCCTTGCGTTTCGCGGATCGCCTGACACAGGTTCGTTTTGGGGTGCAGGCAATAATCACACGTGCGACATTCAGGTGTATAAAGCGGGATCACATGGTCCCCCGGTTTCAGGCTGGTCACCCCTGGCCCGACCTCAACCACAACACCGGCGCCTTCATGGCCCAAAATCGCTGGAAACATACCCTCAGGATCCGCACCCGACAGAGTGAACTCGTCTGTGTGACAGATCCCGGTCGCCTTGATTTCAACCAGCACTTCGCCGGCGCGCGGGCCGTCGAGGTTGACGTCCATGATTTCCAGCGGTTTGCCCGCCATTACTGCTACAGCTGCACGTGTGCGCATTGTGCGCCCTCCCATATTTGATGGGGGCAAACTGATCTAACAATCCGGGCAATTCAACCACTTGTTCCCAATCTTACGCCTGGGTTTTGCAAAAGAGAGCACTGGCTTAGTCCTTGCGATAAAGACGATGGCACGCCAGACACGCCTCGATCATGTCGGGCAGACTATTGCCCAATCGGTCAAGATTGCGCGTGTTCAGCCCGTTGGCCGCGTTTCGGGCAAGATCAGAGCGGGTTTTGAACGTATCCCAACTGTCCCAAATCGATGTGCGCGCATTTGACAATGGGTCCATCCGGTTGCGTCGAAACAGTCGCTTTAGATCACCAGTGAAGGAAATCAGTTGCTTGCGGGCCGCACTGGCCTGGCGCGCGTCAAACCTGACTGCACCGCTGATCATCTGGGTCAGCACATCCAGCGACTCTTTGGCGGCCACCATCGCATGCATGCGTTTTACCACATACTTGTCTTGTACATTTTCATGGGCCACCCCTGTGCTTGCCAGCAAAAGGACCACCAGAGTTATCAAACGCACGCGGATCACTGACGCCCCTCTCGACTCAACCAAACGACTCGGACTATACAGAACAAAGTATGAACATTTTGCTGCCCGCTTGTCATGTCAAATCGCCGTATCCTGTCTTTGTGGTTCCCGCGTCTGGGCGCCGAACGCGTCTTGCGCGCAGCGCGTCGCAGTGATGATGCCCCTCTGGCGATCATCGCTGAAGTCTCTAACACACAGGTTATCACGTCGTTAAACGTCACTGCGCAAACCGCTGGGCTGCACGTCGGTCAACCGGTGCGCGACGCTCACGCCATGTGCGCTGGCCTGCTTACCCAGACCCGTAACGCTGCGGCAGAGACCGCCTTTCTCGCCGCTCTGCGCCGGTGGGCTGGTAAATTCAGCCCCTGGGTTGCCGAAGAAGCCCCAGACGGGTTGGTGATCGACCTGACCGGTTGCGCGCATCTTTTTGGCGGCGAATCCGAGCTGCTTAACGTTATAGAAACCGATTGCGCCGATATAGGATTGAGCGTGTGCATGGGCGTCGCCGACACGCTGGGCACGGCCTGGGCGCTGGCGCGTTATGCTGGCCAAAAGGCCACGTCCGACCGCAACGGCGATGCCATTGATCAAGAAGCCCGCGCCACCCGGTCGCGCGCTGGCAAGCGGCGACACT
>JBGCDD010000105.1:0-9789 GCA_045105075.1 Sedimentitalea sp.
CAACGTGACGACCAAGAATATGAAACTCAAACCCGCAAACTCTCGTTATAAATGAGGGAGCCTCGGGGGGCAGGTCAACGCGTTGTCCACTTTCACATTCGAAATGTGGAAGATTTTCTGCACGAACGTCGCTTCTATTGACGCGCCAATCTCTAGTTTAACCGCGCCGTCGCTTTTACCAAATAGCGTCAATTTGATGCGATATTAGGGTAGCTTCATTGCCCTTACAGAGACTGGTTCACATTGTTCTGACAGCACCCAATCATCATCACAGGCTCGATCTGCCGGCTGATGCCCGGTGCATGGCACACCATCCAAAAGAGCCAGAGCGTCAATGTAATCGCCGGGCCAGCTCAACGTAAGAAACTTGTGCACTTGCATCGCCCAGCTACCAATGATTGCCGGTGTCATCGCTGCGATGTCACAGGCGTGGACCGCGTGTCGATGCTTGGGCCAGAGCGGTTGCTCGGATCACCCTAGGCATCGATCCTTGACCTTACTCAAAATCCACCGCGCTTCGTTCAACGTTCCTCTCTTGCATGCCTATCAAGTGGTCACCTCTAGGGTCGCCAAACTTGCGCCGAAGGATCTACGCAGTGTATGAGGTGACACCCCTCGTTAAGCGCCTTTTCTCTAATTGTACGAACTTATCCGTCCTGGTCAAATTTGTATGACCGGCATCCGATCAGGCAAAAAGATCTGCAAATATTGGGGAAAAGACGATGAAACCGACAATCGGAAGCGCGACCTGAAATGACAAACAGTACTACAAAGTCAGATGTTTTTCGGGCCGCTCGCCTTTCTGTCGCTCCGATGATGGATTGGACCGACAGGCATTGTCGATATTTTCACCGACTGATCAGTCCTGGTGTTTTGCTTTACACCGAAATGGTCACGGCTCCGGCATTGGTGCGCGGAGGAGCGTTGCATTTGCTCGATCATCACAGCGCCGAACATCCGGTGGCTTTGCAATTGGGCGGCTCGGATCCGGCTGAATTGGCCGAGGCCGCGCAGTTGGGCGCCAAGGCTGGATACGACGAGATCAATCTGAATGTGGGCTGCCCTTCGGACCGGGTACAATCAGGCAGTTTTGGCGCGGTTTTGATGGAGCGCCCGGGCCTGGTGGCCAAATGTGTGGCAGCGATGCAGCGGGTGGTCGACGTGGATGTGACGGTGAAATGCCGCATTGGCGTTGATGATCAGGACCCGCATGTGGTGCTGCCCGACTTTCTGCAACAGGTGGCGGATGCCGGATGTCGCCGCTTTACAATTCACGCGCGCAAAGCTTGGTTGAAAGGGCTCAGCCCCAAAGAAAATCGCGATATTCCGCCGCTGGATTATGACCTTGTGGCGCAAATGAAAAGCCAATTTCCCGCGCTGCATTTGTCTATCAATGGCGGTATTACGTCGTTGGATCAGGCCGAGCAGTTTCTGGCGGCGGGGTTGGATGGTGTGATGATCGGTCGGTCGGCCTATCATGACCCGTATGCAATTCTGGGTGAGGCCGACAGCCGTATTTTTGGACGCGCGCAAAACAGCACAGCGCATGGCATCGCGCTGGACATGCTGCCCTATATTGACGCCCATATCGCGCAAGGGGGCCGGTTGAACCAGATCACGCGCCATATGCTGGGCCTGTTTGCGGGGCGGCCCGGCGCGCGTGCGTGGCGGCGGATGCTGGCCGAAGGGGCGCATCATCCCGGTGCCGGCAGCGATCTGGTGCGCGCCGCACTGGCACAGGTGCCGCTGGCCGAACCAGCCCAAGCGGTGTAGCCCCGCCGCGATGCGCCATAGGAGACCGACATGCCAGACATGATGTTGCTGATGCCGTTGATCGCCGTGTTGTGGGAAGTCGGCGTCGTGTTGGTGCCCTTCATTGTGACGTGGTTGCGCAAGAACCATTGCCAAACCCGGAAAGGCGCTTTGATTTGAAGTGTTCGGTGTTTGGGGGCTGTTGGAACCTTGGTGCATCGAACCTGCACTTTTACACCGTGCAGGCAGTGTCGGGTGTGCTGAATGCGGTGGCGGCCAGCTTTTTGATCTTGTCCATTGATCCAGCCCTGCGCCCGTCTTTGATCAGTGGCGCGATCAAGCTTGTGGTGGTTGTCATTGCAATGACCCTGATCACGGCGCCTTGGGGTGCCAAGCTGACGCACATGACGGATCCCAAACCGAACGTCGCGGCTTTTTTGACGCGGTTGGCACGGAACATGTTGCGCAGGGCTTTGAGGTGGTAGTGTCTTTTTGGCAGCTCGGTTGGGCGCATTTCGCGTCCGAGCCCGCTGTGCTGGATTGGGTCACTTATGCACGCCCAGCCGCCAGGGCCGCCGTTGATGATCCGGCGCTTGCCCATTGGCAGCAATGCGAAAACACGTGGTTTGTCGGTGTCGACGCGCTTGGGAATGATCAGGCAGGGCGGATCGGTGGGTCGGGTCCGCTTGCCGGACGGGCGGTGGATTTCATAGGCGACCAGTTGGGGGCGATACCGGCATGGCATCGCGGACAAGTGTCGGTGATGTACCCCGGTTATCCGCGCCCGCGTGATGGCGAAAGTGCGGCGGCAACACGTTATCGGGTGAACCGTGACGCAGCGCACGTGGATGGAATTCTGGCCGAAGGACCTGCGCGGCGCCGGTTTGTGCGCGAACCGCACGCCTTTGTGCTGGGCATCGGTTTGACGTCGGCCAGCGCGGATGCGTCCCCTTTGGTGGTCTGGGATGGCTCGCACCTGATCATGCAGGGTGCATTTCGCGCCGCCTTTGCAGGCATAGCGTCGGATCAGATGGGACGCGTTGATGTGACCGAAATCTATCAGCGCGCGCGACGTCAGGTGTTTGAAACCTGCACGCGGCGCACTTTGCCGGTGGCGCCGGGTGAGGCGACCTTGCTTCATCGGTTTACATTGCACGGTGTGGCGCCCTGGGGACCACAGGCAACCGCCGCGCCAGACGGACGCATGATCGCCTATTTCCGCCCAGAACTTGGTGGCGGTATCGCCAGTTGGGTGGGCTCACGTTGACGGGTAGGGTCGTTCACAAAACAGACGAAGGGCCCCGGTTTCCTGTGAACCTGGCTTGATCCTAGCGCTTCAGACGCGCCGCGCGCCCGCCGCGCCGTTTGGTCAGGTTGGGGGCTCGCGTCGGCAGGGCGGCGATAATTTCAGCCCGTTCGGCAGGATCCATGCGCGACCAGCGGGTGATCTCGTCGATGGTGCGGAAACAGCCGGTGCAAATCCGTTCGGTCGGGTGCACAACGCAGATGCGAACGCAGGGCGATGCGATTTCGTTGCGGGTCCAGACCTTGTCGCTCATCTCGAAGGGCTCTTTCATGATGTTTGGCGTGATATGTGGCGCATGCGATCAAGCGCTCCTTGCAAGATATAGCTGGCGGCCACATGATCAATGACTTCGGCGCGACGTTTGCGTGTCGTATCCGCCTCGAGCAAGGCTTTTTCTGCAGCCACCGTGCTAAGGCGTTCATCCCAAAAGCCAATCGG
This sequence comes from Sedimentitalea sp., assembly GCA_045105075.1. Lineage (GTDB taxonomy): Bacteria > Pseudomonadota > Alphaproteobacteria > Rhodobacterales > Rhodobacteraceae > JBGCDD01. The sequence continues at coordinate 3,497 of JBGCDD010000105.1, forward strand.
CATGTCGATAAGCCGGTCCAGATTACGCGCAAAGGCGCGGGTTGATTGGCAGCGCGGCCCTTCTGAACCATCCATATTGCGCGGCAAGCCCAGCACCAACGCGCCAATGTCGCGCGCGGTGATGATCTGTTGCAGGCGCGCGGCATCCAGCGTGAATTTCTTGCGCCGCACGGTTTCCAGCGGGCTGGCCACGGCGCCAATCCGGTCCGAAACCGCCACCCCAATTGTCTTGTCGCCCAAATCCAGCCCGATAAAAGCAGTATGGGGCGGGCAGGCGGCGGCGAAGGCTTCAAAATCATCGCAGATCATTGGATGACCCCGGCGCGCAGGGCCGCGTCACGCAACAGCGACATTGCCTCGGGCACATCGGCGAACACCTCTTGCGCGTTGTCATAAACCGCACGCGCCTGTTCGCTGCGTTCCAACACGCTGAGCGCGACGATCAGGCGGGCCCATTCTTGGGGTGGGCCGCCGTCATTGGCCAAACGGTCCGACAGGCGCGCGACCATGCCTTGGATCATCTCATTGCGCTCTTGCGCGCTCATCTGCCCGGCGGCCTCGACATCCTCGGCACTGGGGCCCGGGGGCGGTGGCCGGCTGGGAGGCGCCTCAAACCGTGTGCCTGCGCGGTCGGCCATTTCTTCAATCTGGGCCAAAATCGGCTGCATCCACGGTGCGTCCTGCGGGCCCTCGCGCAGCATCCGGTTCCAGATGTTAAACGCCAGATCCGGGCGGCCGGTTTGCGCCATCATCAACCCCCAGTAATAGCGCGCCACACCGTTGGCCGGGTCCAATTCCAGCGCGGACCGCAGCGCACCTTCGGCTTCGGGCGAGACATAGCCACCAGCCGCGAGGATCAGCATATCGGCGTAATCGGTCAGATCACTGACCTCAAGACCTTCGCCCTTCAGGCGGATCACTTGCGCCTGCATCTTGTGCGCGGCGACGAAGTTGCCAGTTGCGGCCTCGTTTCGGGCCAACAGCATGTGGCCTTGCAAATCATCCGGGCGCTCGGCCACGGTGTCGCGCAAACGCTCCAGCAGGGTCAAATAGTCCTGGGTGATTTCGCGCAGGGGCGGCTGTGGCGGCACGGTGGCTTCGGCGTCGGCCTGGCTGGGGCGGGTGTCGCGCGCAACCTCGGCCATCGCAATCCGATCCTTCAGCGCCAGATCGCCATAACCCGGCGCGCCCAGATCGCGGTAAAGCCAAAACGCGCCACCCAAAACCAAGACCGCCAGCGCAAGTGCCGCACCCGTCGACAGACGCGGCGGTTGGGCCGCACCGGTCGCCGTGTCGGTTGCTCCATTTGAGGCCCCATTTGAGGCCCCGTCCGAGGCCAGAATACGGCGTGAAATTTCGGTGCGCACCCGTTCGCCATCGCTGGCGCTCAGCACACCGCGCGCCACATCACGGTCCACCTCTTTGAGCTGATCGCGGTAAACCCGCAGATCATAGGCCTCGGCTGCATCCGCGCTGACCCGTCCACGCAACAGCGCCATCGCCAGCGTGCCCGCCACCGTCAGCGCCAAAAGCCCTGTCACGATCCAGAATGTCATTGCACCTCCTCGGCGTTTGGGTCTGTCTAGACGGGCTGCGCGTGCGACAAAAGAGGGCAAAGCATCACAACCGCTTGCCCAGCTGCGTCAAACCCTGGACATGTCGCAAAATTGTCAAGAAATGCCGCGCTGAGTATCCTCTTTTTTGCACCAATGGCCAGAAGCAAAGGTAAGATCTTTATGCTGCGAATCCAACCGACCGGGGCCAACCGATGAAACGTTATTCTGCCTTTGCTATCGCGCGCGAAGCCCTGCGTCATCACACCGGCTGGGAACGTGCCTGGCGTGCCCCCGAACCCAAACGAAAATACGACGTGATCATCGTGGGGGCCGGTGGGCATGGTTTGGCCACGGCCTATTACCTGGGGCGCAACTACGGCATCAAGAACGTCGCGATCATCGAAAAAGGCTGGCTTGGGGGCGGCAATACCGGGCGCAACACCACGATCATTCGCTCGAACTACCTGCAGGATCCGTCGGCGGCGATTTATGAAAAAGCCCGCAGCCTTTACGAAGACCTGTCCCAGCAGCTGAATTACAACGTAATGTTTTCGCCGCGCGGTGTGATCATGCTGGCACAAACCCATCACGAGGTGCGTGGCTATCAGCGCACCGCCCATGCCAACGCGCTGCAGGGGGTGGAAACCAGGTTCATTGGCCCGGCTGAGGTGAAAAAACTGGTGCCGATCATCAATCTGGCGGGGCCGCGCTATCCGGTGCTGGGCGGGTTGTGGCAGGCGCGTGGCGGCACGGCGCGCCATGATGCGGTGGCCTGGGGCTATGCGCGGGCCTGTTCCGACATGGGCATGGACATCCTTCAGCAATGTGAAGTCACCGGCATTCGCCGCGCGGCAGGCAAAGTGGTCGGCGTGGATACCACAAAGGGCGCCATCGATTGTGATAAACTGGGGTTGGTTGTGGCGGGTCATTCCGGTGTGCTGGCCGAAATGGCTGGCTTTCGGTTGCCGCTGGAATCGGTGCCGCTTCAGGCGCTGGTCAGCGAGCCGATCAAACCCTGCATGGACGTCGTTGTGATGGCCAACACGGTGCATGGCTATATGAGCCAGTCCGATAAAGGCGAGATGGTGATTGGGGGCGGCACCGACGGGCACAACAACTACACCCAGCGCGGCAGTTTCCATCACATCGAGGAAACCGTGCGCGCACTTGTCGAAACTTTCCCAATGATCTCGCGGTTGAAAATGCTGCGCCAATGGGGCGGAATTGTTGATGTGACGGGCGACCGCTCTCCGATCCTGTCAAAAACCCCGGTTGAGGGCGTGTTCATCAACTGCGGCTGGGGCACCGGCGGTTTCAAGGCGATCCCTGGCTCGGGCTGGGGCATGGCGCAATTGATTGCCAAAGGTCAGTCGCCTTTAACCGATGCGTTTGGGCTTGAGCGGTTTATCGAGGGGCGGTTTATCGATGAATCTGTCGCCGCAGGGGTGGCGCATTGACAAAAATACACCGCAGGGGTGGCGCATTGATAGAAATACGCCGCAGGAGTGGCGCATTGATCGCGTGTGGCCCGTTGTCAGATCAGCGGCGGACGGTCAGATGCGCGGGCAAACACGGCACGCGCGCGTTCGGCGGCAACGAACGGGTTCGCGCGGGTCTCAAGCCGGGTGTCGGGCGCCAAAAAAGTGTTGCGCCGACGCATATCAACTATGCCCAAAATGAGCTGTGCGACGACAAAAAGCGCCACAAGAACGATGACTGTTTCCATAATCTAAAGGTGGGCAGCCAGCCACGTGGTTTCAAGAGCAAGTGGCGCAAAAACCGGAGCAAACCGGCTGGATACAGCGCAGCGCGGCGCGCGGACCCGGCGGGCGCACGCCCAATTCGGGCGGGGATTTCCGCTGATCTTGTGTGGCGGCGTGGACCTTGCAATCTGACCTCCTCAACCATGGAGGCGAAACAATGTCTGACTTTACCACGACGCAAAGCCGCGGCAGTCTGGGCTGGATCATCGGTGCGATTGCCGTTGTTCTGGTGCTGCTCTTCATCATCTTTGGCGCCGGCATCGAGCCCGTTCCCGGCGATGGTATCGTACTGCCCGAGGCAGGCGCCGTACCGGCTGATCCCGCACCGGCTGTCGTCGACTAACCCAAAACACCACTCACGATCCAAAGGTGGCGGGCGTTTTCACACGTCCGCCCCGTTGCGTTCAATCACCGCTGTCCCCGTCATCATCCCAATGGCTGGGTCGTTTGTTGGCGCTGCGCTCAAAGCCGCTGTCAAAATCACCCGCATTGCTGTCGTCACGCCGGTTGCGCAAGGCCGTGCGCAGCGCCAGACCGCACACGATGGCGACAAGTGCGATGATGAAAATATCGTCCATTTGACCTCTGGATTCAGACCGGCGCGATGGCATGCAAGGTCAATGGAAACCCGAACTGGGGTTTTGCAAAGCGGCCCCTTCGGCTCGGATCTGTTCCGCCTGAGTGTGGGCCGCGCGCGCGCGATCGTGCGGGCTGTGCGTGCCATCGATGTGCATCTTGCGCTTTTTGATGTGCTCGTAGATCGCCAGCCCTGCGGCACCAACAACCATCGCCAAAATCAGATATCCAAGCCATTCCATACGCCAAACCTAGGCATTACCACCCCCAGTAGCAAGATCGGAGCCTCCCCATGCTGACCCTGATGTGTCCGTGCTGCGGCGTTCAGGCCGACGAATCCGAGTTGTCTGCTGGCGGTGAGGCGCATCTGACGCGCCATGGCCCCGGGTCCAGCGACGATGATTTTCATGGCTATCTTTTTGAACGCGAAAACCCGCGCGGTGTGCATTTTGAACGCTGGCGCCACGCTTATGGCTGTGGCAAGTGGTTCCATGCCGCGCGCAACACCGCCACGCTTGAGGTTTATGGCACTTATCCCGCCCAAACCCTGGCACCGCCCAAAGACCTGTTGGCGCTGATTTCCAGCAAAGTACCGGGCTGGACCTGGCGCGACCTGTCATGATTTTGTTGACCCGTGAGGCTTTGATATGAGCACCCGTTTGCCCACCCATGGCCGCTTGATTGACCGCGGCCAGCCGATGACCTTTACCTTCAATGGCCGCGAAATGACCGGGCACAAAGGCGATACGCTGGCCTCGGCTTTGCTGGCCAACAACCAGATGCTGATGGGACGTTCGTTCAAATACCACCGCCCGCGCGGCGTGGTTGCCAGCGGGGCCGAAGAACCCAATGCGCTGGTCAATCTGGGGGCAGGGGCGCGGTTCGAGCCCAACCAACGCGCTACCCTGACCGAGCTGTTTGACGGGCTGAGCGCACAGTCGCAAAACCATTGGCCCTCGCTGGAGACCGACATTGGCGCGGTGAATACGGCCCTGGCGCGGTTCCTGCCGGCGGGGTTTTACTACAAGATGTTCATCCATCCGCGCCCGCTTTGGAAACATGTCTACGAGCCGTTCATCCGACACTCCGCCGGACTGGGGCGCGCGCCGCGTGAGCCTGACGCCGATACTTACGAACATTTCTACGTCTTCACCGATGTGGTGGTGATTGGCGGCGGCGTTGCGGGTCTTGAAACGGCGCTGGCGGCAGGCGAAACCGGCGCAAAGGTGTTGGTTCTGGAACAAACCCCCCATTGGGGCGGACGCGCTGTGGTGGATGGCGGCGAGGTCGATGGCGCTCCGGTTGAAGCTCATATCGAGCACCTTCTGGCGCAATTGAGTGCGATGGAAAACGTCACATTGCGCGCGCGCTGCATGGGCGCGGGGGTTTATGATCATGGCTATGTGTTGGGCTATGAGCGCCTCAGCGATCACATTCCGGGCGCTGATGGGCCGCGCCACCGGCTGTGGCGGATCCGCGCAAAACAGGTGGTCACTGCGACCGGCGCGATTGAACGCCCGCTGTCCTTTGCAGGCAATGATGTGCCCGGTGTCATGCTGGCCTCGGCTGTGCGCGATTATGTCGTGAACTATGGCGTCGCGCCGGGCCAGCGCACGCTGGTTGTGACCAACAATGACGATGGCTATCGCACCGCAATCACGCTGAAACAGGCCGGGCTTGAGGTGTTGCGCATTCTGGATGCGCGCGAAACCGGCGGCGGCGCACTGATGCAAGAGGCGCGCGAGCTTGGCATTCGCATCGATTGTGGCCGTGCGGTGGGCAAAGTGTCGGGCGGCAAACGGGTGCGCAAAGTTGCGATTTGTGCGCAAAACAGCGCCGGCAACGCATTGGAGGAAATCGGCTGCGACGTGGTTGCCATGTCGGGCGGCTGGTCGCCGGTGGTGCATCTGTGGTCCCATTGCGGTGGCAAGCTGACTTGGGACGATGCGCAAGCGATGTTCCGTCCCGACCCCAATCGCCCGCCAACGGGCGCGGATGGCGCGGGTTTCGTCACTGTTGCGGGGGCGGCCAATGGTCATTTGTCGCTTGCAGAAGGGATCGCCGATGCGACTCAGGCCGGGCAAGCGGCGGCGCAGGCCGCCGGGTTCAAACCCAAACGCGCGCCAACGCGCACCGTATCGGCGCAGCCCGAAGCCGGGATCGAGCCGATCTGGTTGATGCCGCGCCATGCCAAGGACGATTTGCGCGCCAAAGCGTGGCTGGATTACCAAAACGATGTCAAAGTGTCCGATGTGCAATTGGCCGCGCAGGAAGGGTTTGAAAGCGTCGAACACACCAAACGCTATACCACTTTGGGTATGGCGACAGATCAAGGTAAGTTGAGCAATATCAATGGTCTCGCAGTGCTTTCTAAAGCATTGGATCAAGATATTCCAAC
>JBGCDD010000106.1:0-42136 GCA_045105075.1 Sedimentitalea sp.
ATATCGTTGTCATGTGCGGCGTCTACCATCGTGCGGGCGCGTTTCTGGTTCTCAAAGAAATTCGGCATATGTGGGATGCCATTGTCATAGTCCTGCATGAAAGCCGACTTTTGAATGTCGACGACGATCAAAACAGGCTGTCCGACGATCATAGGTTGTTTGGGCATGGGGTAGGTCCTTTGGATTAGGTCTTGGATTGATCAGCGCCCATCAAGCGCGGCAAGTCACCCCAGCGGGCCACGGCAGCAAAGACGATGATCGAAACGGTAAGGAAAGTGATCGCCGCCACCGCCATTGTCGGAGTATACCCGTTGCGCAGCGAATTGAAAATTTGCAACGTGACGGTCGCATATGAAGACGCGGACACAAAGAACACTACGATAAATTCGTTGAACGACAACACCAGCACGAAGAAAAAGCCGGAGATCGTATAGGGCACTGTTTGCGGCAAAACGACCGTGCGAAACGTGACCCGTTCGGTCGCGCCCATGGTCGCTGCCGCGTCCAGATGGGACCGGTCGATGGATTGCAACCCGATTGAGATTGTCACCAGTGGCAACGCCATCAACAAGATGGCGTGGCTGATCACACCCGACCAGATATGTCCCAACCCGCCGGTAAACGCCCAAAAAAACCCAAGGCCAACGCCAATGACAATCGGCGGCACGGCAAAGGGCAAAGAGCCCAGACCCGCAAGCGCTTTGGACAGTTTGGAGCCACTGGACCAAAGCAGATACGCCACAGGCCACGCGATCAGAACCGCCAATGTTGCCGCCCCAAAGGCCACGATGATCGAATTGGTCAGCGCGTTGGTCCAGACCGGCTCGGACACGAAGAACTCGCCAAACCGGGCCAAGGTGGGGTCGCGCGGTGGAAAGAACATGCTGCGCCCACCATTCAGCGCAGCACCGCACACCACGATGATCGGCATGGCCAGCACAAGGGCCGCCAATGTCATAAAGATATGTCCGCCAAGCCGCATCAGCGTGCCTCCGATTTGCGGTTCAGCAAATGACCAAAGTAAAGGCACGCGCTCGCCGAGATGAGCAGGATCACCGCCTGCGCCGACCCAAAGGGCGCGTTCAGGTTTGCGCCGCGGATGTTGGAATAGATCGCCACTGCGGTGGTTTGTTTGTCAGGCGTCGCGAAAACGCTGATCGTGACATAACTGCCCAGCAGGAAGACAAAAAGCAAAAGCGTCGTGCCCATCAATGGTAATCGGATTGAGGGCAATGTGACCGTGCGTGTGACGGCCCAGCGGCTGGCCCCCATCGTGCGTGCGGCCTCGGACAAGGACGGATCGAGCCGGGACAATGCGGGATACAGCAGGATGACGGCATAGGGCCACACCAGATAGCTCATCGTCAAAATGGTGGCGAATTCGGAGGGTTTGAATTTGACGTTACGCGGATTGGCAAAGCCTAAGTCCCGCAGAGTTTGAAACCACCCCACGTCCTTGAGCCATTGGGTCGTCCCGGTCACTTGGAACAGCTTTGGCAGCCCAGAATTATTGGACAACAAGATGTCCCAACCCATCACAATGAACACCTCAGACATCGACAGGGATGACAGAATGAACACCAGCCAAATCGCCTGTGTGCTGCGTTTGAGCCGCGTCAGAAGCAAGGTAAATGGCAGCGCCGTCAGCACCGCCAGAACGGATGCGATCACCGCGAAATAGAACGAATACCCAAGTTGTTGCAGATAGAGGAAGGTGATTTCATCGGGCCACAGAATTCCGACAAAGAAGCGTTGGTAGTTGTCGAACGTAAAGTCCCAAACCCAGGCAGCCCCATCTATCTTGCGACCAAAGGAGATCACGATCACCAAGATGAACGGAACAACGCAGAAGATGATCATGAGTGCGCTCAGCACCCCATAAAGCACGCCTTTTGGGGTCACATTTTTACTGGCGGCGTCACGGCTTTGTGCCCGATTGCCTATGTCGTCGGCAATGGTCATGCGGCGGTGCGCGGGTAGACCCGCAATGCATCACAAGGCAAGTGCACAAGGGTTTTGTCGCCCTCGGCAAGGCGCAAACCGTCTGTGCCTGCGGCGTATTCCACAATGACCGGGCCGATATCCGAAATCACATGATATTCGCGCACAGGACCAAGATCGCGCACAAAATTCACTTGCGCCTTGATGCAGTTCGGTCCCGGCTCGGACACAAGGCTTGCGCTTTCGGGACGGATCGCGAGGCGCACGGCACTGTTGGGCGCAAAGTTTGCGGGCACGTCCAAAGTCTGCATGCCAATCTTGACGCAATCCACATGGTACACGCCATCAAAGAAATTCGCTTTGCCAATGAAATCAGCAACAAAGGCGTTGGCGGGTTTGTGGTAAATGTCCTGCGGCGGTGCCACCTGTTCAACCCGTCCGTTTGACATCACGACAATGGTGTCTGCCATCGTCATCGCCTCGCGCTGATCATGCGTGACAACGATCGTGGTGATCCCCAGCCGCTGTTGCAACAGGCGCAGCTCAACCTGCATGTCCTCGCGCAGTTTTGCATCCAGCGCGGACATCGGCTCATCCAGCAAAAACACCTGTGGTTCCTGTGCAAGCGCGCGCGCTATGGCGACCCGCTGGCGTTGGCCGCCCGACAGCTCTCCGATGCGCCGGTCGCCAAATCCGTCAAGCTGAACGGTGTTGAGCAACGTGTCGGCTTTCTCAAGCGCTGCGGCTTTTTCCATACCTTCGATAAGAAGCGAATAGGCAACATTCTCGCGCACTGTGTAGTGGGGGAACAACGCAAAGCTCTGGAACACCATGCCAAACTTGCGCTTGTGCGCCGGCAGATCGGTGATGTCCGTATCCCCCAGGCGGATCTCCCCGCGCGTCGGGTCCTCTAGCCCGGCAATCATGCGCAACAGAGTGGTCTTGCCACACCCGGATGGGCCAAGCAAAGCCGTCAGCTGCCCTTCGGCAAATGTCAGGTCAGTCGCTTCGACAGCGCGGGTATTCCCAAAGGACTTGGAAACACCCGATAAGATCAGATCCGACATCGGGGGTCAGGATTCCGCCAACATCTTGTCCCAGCTTTCCTTGATGAACGTCTCATTGTCGAGATAGGCCTCATAGGCCGGCTTGATCGACGGTGAACCAGACACAAAGCTGAACTCTTCATCTGTAAGATCGGTCATCGATTTAGCCACCAAAGGTGCCGTGCCGATGTTTCGGCTCATCAATGCCTGTGTTGTCGGATCACAAGAGAAGTTCATGAACTCCGCCGCTTCCGCTGCTTTTTCTGACCCAACGGTCAGGCACCACGATCCGTAGTCCTGCAGATTGCCCTCTTTCGGGAAGGTCGCCTTGATCGGGAACCCATCTGCGGCCATCAGGTTTGCCACATCAAGGTAGTACTGACCGCCGATCACATCGCCGTTCTTCATGCCCTGTTCCATCTGGCTTTCCGCATTCCACCAGAGCGTCACATTCGGCTTGATCTCGCGAATTTTGTCCAGGATCGCCAGAATGCCTTCGTTGCTCATCATCGTTTCTTCGCCGTCAAAGAAGGTCGCGGCGGTGATGTCCAACAGACCCGAAGAATAGACATTGCTCAGCCCCAGAGAGGCTTCAAACGTGTCGCTGTTCCAGAAATCTGCCCAGCTTGCCGGGGTGTCGATCTCATTGGGGTTGAACACCATCGCGGTGAACCATGACATCGCGCCGACGCCTTGCGGGCCCTCGGGGCCTTCAAACACAAAATAGCTGTCCAGATTGCTGGCCTTTGGAACAGCCGAGACATTCAGTGGCGCGATCAGCCCGCCAATGCGGCTGGCTTTGATCATTGAATCCCGTCCGTAAAGGGAAATGTCAGTGGGGATCGTCCCGGCGGAAGACGCCTGTTGCATGGTGACCAGCCAGTCTGCGGAATTGGGTTGGGTAACGCTTTCCACCGCAATGCCGGTCGCCTTTGTGAACTCAGGGTAAACGAAAGACTTAAAACTGTCCTCAAAATAGCCGCCATAAGATCCCACCTTCAGGCTCCGGCTTTGTGCGATCAATGGTGTTCCGATCACCGCGCCTGCAGCGGCAAGACCCCCCATGCTGGCGCCCGTCTTCAAAAGTGTACGGCGGTTGAATTTGGTCATTTTTCGACTCCCCAGTCCTTTGTCATGTATTGAACCGGACCTGCCCACCGCACGTCCAATCACCGCCCAAGTCATCCACACTTGCAGTGTCATCGCCAATTTCAGGTGCAGTGCAGCACAGAGAAACAGCAAACTGAGCAAAAAAACGGCGAAAGTCTCAGCTTAAGCCTGAACTTTGATCCTTGGGAAAATCTGCAAAGCACGGGTTCACGAAGTGCTTGCCTGAACCGGGATGGCTGCGTCACCTTGGCGTTAACCAAAGATTGCAAGAGGACGACGTGAGATGACACCTTCAGATGATGACCAGAACGCCCTGAAAATCGAAGAGGCGCAACTGCCGGTGATTGACTTGTCCGGTCTGATGTCGGGTGACGCGGATGAAAAAGCAGCGGTGGCGCGCGCCTTGGGCGACGCAGCCCGCACCTCGGGGTTCTTTTACATCACCAATCACGGCGTGCCCCAAAGCCTGATCAAAGACCTTTTTGCTGCGTCAAAAGAGTTCCACGAAAAGCCGCGCAGCTTCAAAATGAAATACTGGTCCGGTTTCACGACGCACCATCGCGGCTATGTCCCGCTCGAAGAAAACGGCGCGTCTTTCCCGAACCGCATCAACTTTAATGAAGCCTGGGACATGTCCTATGAGGCGCCAGCGGACCACCCGGATTATCTGGCCGATTGGCGCATGACGGGCCCAAACATCTGGCCTGACATTCCCGGCTGGAAAAAAACCGTGTCGACGTATTACGATGCGATCTTTTCACTCGGTCTCAAACTTCTGGACGCGCTTGCGCTTGAGCTGGACGTTGATCCCAAAGAGCTGACCAAACATATCAACAATCCGACATCGCAACTGCGCCTGCTGCGCTACATTGAAAATGATATGCCAGCGACCAAGGACATTGTTGGCATTGACGCGCATTCGGACTTTGAGTGTTTCACGATCCTGTTGCAGGGCGCGCCGGGACTGCAGGTGATGAACGCTGATGACGTCTGGATCGAGGCGATGCCCATTGAGGGCTGCTTTATCGTCAACATCGGCGATATTTTTGAAACATGGTCCGGCGGACAGTTCAAATCGACCCAGCACCGCGTGAACAACATCGGGCACGAGCGCTATTCCTTCCCGCTGTTCTTTGGCCTTGATTACCATGCCATAGTCGAACCACTGGAAAAGTTCCGCACACCTGAAACCATTGCCAAGTACCCCCCGATCAAAGCCGGGGATCATCTGATGCGGATGTCTGTGAACGCGTTTCGCTACATGGCCGACGCGCGCGCCAAGGGGGACCTGGTGCCAGACTTTGAGGTTCCCGAAGAAAACCCGTTCAAACGTGTGGCAAAGACGGCTGCAGAATGAAACCGCATCCAGATTTTGACGCCTTGGACGTGCCAATGTCCGTGACCTTGGGTGTCTATCATCTTGAGGTGCTGACAGGGGCAGATGTCGAGGAAGACTTTGAAGCGGTGACGCGCTCTCAGTCGGTGTTGCAGGGGATATTCGGGCCGACTTGGCCCGAGGGCCTGACGTTAGAAAGCAACCTTACGGATCTGCACTGGCATCACCGCGAATTCACGACCAAGCGGTCTTTTGCTTGGATCATCCGTGATGCGGCGGGCACCTATCTGGGCTGTGCCTATTTGTTTCCTGTCATCGGAGCGATTGGTGCAGGCGAGGCCACCTTTTGGGTGGCCGATGCGCCAGACCGTTTGGCGCATCTTGCTGCGTTTGGCCCGCTCTATGAGCGGTGGTTGAAAGAACTGCTGCCGCCAGGCTATGATCTGAGCCTTGCCAGCAACGCACAGCTCTAGACCTCGATCAACGCCACCATTTGCCCCATTTTCAGAACTTGGCCGGGGGTCACGCAGACATCGCTGATCGTCCCGGCGACGGGTGCCTCGACGGCCATTTCCATCTTCATCGACTCCACAATCGCAATCGTCTGACCGACCTCGACCGTATCCCCGGCGGCGACTTTGACTTTCCACAGACTGCCGGGAACCGGGCTTTGAATGCCAACACACCCGTCCGGCACATCGCCTTCCTGCCCCGGATCCGCCACGCCATCATCGGGCGCAAAGCGATCAAGGCCCTGCTCTTTCCATTGCTGCCGCTCGGCCTCAAACGCGGTTTGCTGCGTGGTCTTGAACCGTCCGATGTCTTCGGCTTCACGCGCGAAGGCTTGTTTGTGATCGGCCCATTTGAACGTCGTCTCTTCGATCTTGACCGGGTACTGCCCATGCGGAAACGCAAGGCGCGCCTCGGTCAATTCGTCGTGGGACACCGGGAAAAAGCGGATCTGATCAAAGAAATTCAAAAGCCACGGTTGTTTGTCAAACGCAGGCGTGCGCCGCCACGTGTTCCAGACCTGAACGGTGCGCCCAAACAGCTGATAACCGCCCGGCCCTTCCATCCCGTAAATGCACATATAGGCCCCCCCGATGCCGACAGCGTTTTCGGGGGTCCATGTGCGGGCAGGATTGTATTTTGTCGTCACCAACCGGTGGCGCGGGTCAATCGGCGTGGCAACCGGAGCGCCCAGATAGACATCACCCAACCCCAACACCAGATAGCTGGCGTCATAGACGATTTTCTTGACGGCCTCTTCGTCTTCCAGACCATTGATCCGGCGAATAAACTCAATATTCGACGGGCACCAGGGCGCATCCGGGCGCACCAATTCCTGATACTTGCGCATGGCAAGTTCCGCCTGTTCATCGCCCCAGGACAGCGGCAGATGTACGATACGCGAGGGCACGGTGATCTCGGTTGCGGGGGGCAATGTCGTTTCGATCTCTTGCAACAAGGCCAGCAAATTCGCGCGCGGCAATTTGCTGCTGTCGTAGTGGATTTGCAGCGATCTGATGCCCGGCGTCAAATCAATCACCGCCAACCCTGCGTCCTGCACGGCCTTCATCAACAGGTGTACCCGCAACCGCAGCTCGATATCGAGCGTCATGTCACCATATTCGACCAGCAGATTATCGTCGCCTTGGCGCCGGTAAACCACCGGCACCGGCCCAGTTTCATCACGCCCCAACACAGCGGACCCGGCGCCTTGGATCGCGGGGGCAACCACCGGATCGCTGGGGCGCGCGAGCGGAACAAAGCGGATCGTATCGCCGGGGCGGAATTGCCCCATTTTCCAACGATCCCCCGAAGCAATCACCGCAGGGCTGACAAAACCGCCAAGACTGGGTCCATCCGGGCCCAGAATGATCGGCATGTCGCCAGTGAAATCAATCGCACCCACCGCATAGGCGTTGTCATGCAGGTTTGAGGGATGCAGCCCCGCCTCGCCACCGTCTTTTCGCGCCCAAGTCGGGGCCGGCCCGATCAAACGAACGCCGGTGCGATCCGAGTTGAAATGGACTTGATACTCGGTCGCAAAGAAGGTTTCGATGTCGCTGTCCAGAAAGAAATCAGGCGCCCCATGCGGACCATAAAGCACGCTAACCTCCCAAGCGGTGGTGAGCGCAACAGGTTGCGGCGACAGGGGCTCTGTGCAAGGCGCAGAGCCGATGTGCAGCACATCGCCAGTCGTAAGCGTGCCCATGGCATGACCGCCAAACTGGCCCAACCCAAAACAGGCGCGCGAGCCAAGAACGGATGCGGCGTCAAAACCACCGGCGACCGCCAGATAACTCCGCTGTCCCGGCCCATTGATCGCACCGATGCGCAGGGTTGCCCCGGCTGGAACATCAACGACCGGACCGTCGATCTGCACTTCATCCAGCCACATAGACATTTGCGCCCCGGTCAGCGCCACACGTGTATCGCTGAGGGCCCGCAAGGTTGGGCCAGTCATCGTCAGCTCAAGTGCCGCGGTATCAGGATCGTTGCCCAGCAGCCGATTGGCATTGCGAAAAGACACAGCATCCATCGGACCCGAGGGCGGCACACCCACATGCCACAGACCCAACCGACCGGGCAGTTCCTGCACACTGGATTGGGCGCCGGGGGAGATGACTTCGATACAGTTGGGCGTATAAGCAAATGTGTTCAGCGCAGTTGTGGTGACCTTGCCTGAGGCCAACACATCAGAACCTGCAATGGCGCGCAGATAGCCCAGATTGGTTTCAACTCCGGTCACCGATGTTTCGGCCAAGGCGTCTTGCAGCGCCAAAATCGCCGCAGAGCGATCCGCGCCGGTGACAATGATTTTGGCCAGCATCGGGTCGTAAAACGGGCTGACATCTGTTCCTGTCTCTACCCAAGTGTCAATCCGCGCAGTCTGGGGAAAAGCGACATGGGTCAGCCGCCCGGACGCGGGGCGAAACCCGGCGTGGGGCACTTCGGCGTAAAGGCGCACCTCGATTGCCGCACCCTTTGGCACCGGCGGCGTTGTGGGCAAAAAGCGTTCGCCCGCTGCCTGACGGATCATCCATTCGACCAGATCGATGTCAAAAACCGCCTCCGTGACAGGGTGTTCCACCTGCAAACGCGTGTTGACCTCAAGGAAATAGAACCCCTCCCGCTCGGGGTCGTAAATGAACTCAACCGTACCCGCCGATGCATAGGACACCGACGCACAAAGCGCTGTTGCCGCGGCGTGCAAGGCCGACCGCACAGGGTCGGGCAACAAGGGCGCGGGTGTTTCCTCGACCACCTTTTGGTTGCGCCGCTGAAGCGAACAATCACGCTCGCCCAATGCCATCACGCGCCCGGCTCCGTCACCAAAGACCTGCACCTCAACGTGGCGCGCATCCGCGACAAAGCGTTCCAGAAAAACGCGGGCATCGCCGAAACTTGCGGTGGCCGTGCGCGAGACAGTTCCAAACGCGGCCCTGAGTGCGGCTTCATCGCCGCAAAGCTGCATGCCGATGCCACCGCCACCTGCCGTGCTTTTCAGCATCACAGGATAACCAATGCGGGCCGCTTCGTGGGTGGCCTGGTCAACCGTGTCCAGCAAGTCCGACCCCGGCAGCAACGGCACCCCAGCCGCCAGCGCCAGTTCGCGCGCCGTGTGTTTCATGCCAAAGGCGCTCAGGTGATCGGGGTTTGGGCCGATAAAGGTGATCCCCGCCTCAGCCAACCGCGTCGCAAACCCGACATTCTCAGACAGAAAGCCATAGCCCGGATGCACCGCCTGCGCGCCAGTTTCAAGGCACGCCGCAATAACAGCATCGACATTAAGGTAACTCTCTGTTGCCGGCGCTGGCCCCAGCCGCACCGCCTCATCCGCAAGGCGAACCGCTGGCGAAAACCGATCCGCATCGGACCAGACCGCAACTGACGCGATGCCCATTTTGCGAAGCGTTCGGATGACCCGAACCGCGATTTCACCGCGATTGGCCACGAGGACTTTGGTGAACATATGCTAGCCTTTGATCACAACACGGATGGGCGTCGGGTCAAACCCGTTACAGGGGTTGTTGATCTGCGGACAGTTGGAAATGACACAGAGCACATCCATTTCCGCCAACAGTTCCACATGGTCACCGGGTGCAGAAATGCCGTCATCCACAGTCATAGCCCCATTGGCATTGATCGGCACGTTCATGAAAAAATTGATGTTGGCGACGATGTCACGCTTGGTCATGCCATATTTGCCAAGCTCCAGAATGAAATTCTCGCGGCAGGCATGTTGATAGAGCGTGTCATGCCCAAAGCGCACGGTGTTGCTCTCGCACGAACAGCACCCCGCCGACGTGTCATGGCGACCCGACGTGTCGGCCAGAACAGACAGCATCACATTGCCGTCTGTCGACATGACCTTGCTGCCGGTTGTGATATAGGCACTGCCCTGCGCGCGCAGGGTGTCCTGGCTCGAGTACCGCTCGGAAAAATCATCTGCGCTGTAGAATAAGGTGTCGATGGCTTGCTGCCCAAAGGTATCTTCAATGCGGATGGTTTGACCCTTTTTCACAATCCCGGACCAAGGTTTCTCTGCTGCGATGTCAAATGTCTGAACCATGGTTTCAGCCCTCCATCTTTACGTTGTTTTCAAAGCCACGCTGGGCCTCTGCTGTTGCTGTGCGGCAGAGGTCATCTGCGGTAATTGGCATTGCTTTGATCCTTGTGACATCCAGCGGTCCGGGCGTTTCGCCTGCGCGCGGGTCAAGAGGATGCGGACAGTTTGACAGCGCAATCAACAGATCCATCTCAGCGCGCAATTCGACCCAATCTCCGTCGGTTATCATCCCGCCGCGCCACTCAAACTGGCCATCAGCCTGGACCCGCACGGGGGCAAACACGTTCAGCATGGGCATCATATCGCGCCGGTCCAACCCCAACTTGGCGGCCGCCAAAAGAATGTTGTCGCGACTGTTGCGCAGGCGTGGGTCACCGTATTGCGCAACGGTTGCAGGGGTTGATCCACCGGTCAGCGCGTCATGTGCACCCGAACTGTCCTCAACAAAGGACAGCATCACGCGCCCCATATCCGAGAACACAACGCGGCCTTTCTTCAGCTCGGTCGTCCATTGCAATTTAACCGTATCTGGCAGGTTCATCCGCTCTGTTGTGTCCGCCGCTGACCAAACCGCCAGCGCGACAGCGGATATTGGGCCTTGCGGGGCAAGCCGCAGCACCTCGCCCTTGGCCAGACGCAGCGTTGTGTACCAGCCGCCGGGAACGCTGCGTGACATTAGGACGGACTCCGCCGCCACCGTGGGCGCGGGACGCGGGCTGGGGCTTGGGAATGTCTTGGGCGAAAACTCAAGGCCGATGCGCTGGTGTTCTTCGTAACGCTGCCTGTCGGCGGCGATTTGTTCAGCGGTGCGATGGATGTGCATGTCAGGTCTCCGTTTTTGGGTCGGGTCGTCCCGGTGGTGCCGCATAAGGGGTCAGGTCGTCCCAACCAAGCGCATATTCATTCTGAAAGATCGTGGCGTTGCCCGCTTTGCGGGGTGGCCAGATGTCGATATCGTTGGTGATTGACGCCCCATACCGCATCGCCTCTTGCGGCAACATGCGGGTGCGGCCAAGCGCCACCACCCGCGTGCCCAGCGTAAAGGCCTCGCGCAGATCATGGGTCACCATCACAACCGTCATGGGCAATTCATTCCAGAGCCGTATCATCAGCTGGTGAATGTCTGAGCGGATGCCAGGGTCCAAAGCGCCAAAGGGTTCGTCCAGCAACAGCACACGCGGTTTCATCATCAAGGCCTGCGCAAGCGCCAGCCGCTGTTGCATCCCACCCGAAAGCTGCGCGGGGTATTTGTCTTGTGATCCATCCAAACCAACTTCGGCGATCATGTGCTGCGCTGTCTCTTTCAAACTGCGCCGGGCCGCGCCAAAGAGCCGCCCCCAAAGGCTCGCAACCCTGAGTTCCGGACCCAGCATCACGTTTTCCAGAACCGTGAGATGAGGAAAAACGGAATAGCGTTGATAGACCACGCCACGGTCCGGCCCCGGTTCGTCTGGTAATGGGGTGCCGTCCAGCATGATTTTCCCGCGCGTTGCCTTTTCCTGTCCCAACAGCAATCTAAGCAGCGTGGACTTGCCACAGCCCGACGGGCCAACCAGCGCAACAAAAGACCGTGGGGCGACCTCAAAACTGAGGTTCTCCAGAACGATCTGATCGTCGTATTCTTTCCAGACGTTTTCAAGGGTCAACGCCGTCATGTGCCGCGCTCCAGTACCGACCAGGGGAACATCCGACGGTGCACTCGGTCTATCGCGAAATCAGCGCTGGCCGCCAGAAAGGTGATCCATGCCACGTAGGGAAAAATCACATCCATCGACAAATAGCGACGCACCAGAAAAATGCGGTAGCCCAGGCCGCTGTCCGCTGAAATCGCCTCGGCTGCGATGAGAAACAAAAACGCAGGCCCCAGTTGCAACCGCAAACTGCTGAGCAAACGCGGCATCGCCTGAGGCAGAACGATCCGCAAGGCAATCTGCCAACTTGAGGCTGAAAGGGTCTCGGCTTTGACGATTTGTTCGCGTGGCAGCGCCAGCACCGTTTGCGCCAGATCGCGGATCATGATGGGGGCGACGCCAATGACGATCAGCGCGATTTTAGACGCCTCGCCCAGACCCATCGAGATAAACAGGATCGGCAGCAGCGCCAGCGGCGGCACCATGGAAACAAAACTCACAAACGGCACCAGGAGTGCGCGCAGGACTGGCAGGATACCGGCACCAATGCCAATGATCAGCGCCAGTGCTGTGGATATTCCCAACCCCGCGCCAAGCCGTTTGAGGCTTGACCATGTGTCGGTCCAAAGCAGGTAATCCCCGGTCCGACGATCAGGGGTAAACGCCATCAGATCAACCGCCGCCGCAATGCTGCTGAGCGCGGGCAACAGCTTGTCATTGGGGTTCTCTGCCAGCCGCGCCGCAGACCCCAGCAGATAGGCCATGATCAGCAACGCGAAAGGCGCGAACTTCAGCGCCATCGCCATCGGCGGCGACAGCTGTTGGTTGATCAGGCGCACGGACAACGCTTTGTTTTGACCGGCCCCCTTACAGGGCTCCGTCCGCTGCCATTTGCATGAACGTGTTGTCAAAGCGGAACTTTACGTTGGCTGTATCACCCAAAATTGTACCGTCGGGCAGCTCAATCCCAATTGCGTCCTGCGATGTGGCACCCGGTGTCAGCAAGCCTTTGTCAAACAGGAACGCACGCACCAAGTTCATTGTGGCACCCAATTCAGGCGAGCTGGTAAAGGCGACAGCATCAGCTGGTTTCGCAAAAAGCTTGGTCGCGGCCATCTGCGCCTCAAACCCGGCCTGATCTGTCCCAGACGCTGCCCCCATCGCCGCCCGTGCGGCCGCACCTTCGTCAGTGTCAGAGGTCATCAAAGTCGCCGTTTCATACCAGATCCCTGCCAGTGCCTTTCCGAACTTGGGATTGTCGGCAAGCACATCGGTGTTGGCGACCATCAGGTCAATGATTTCACCACGGGTTTGCGAGCTGTCAAACACCTTGACCGCATCAGGCAGGTTCACAATCTCTGACACCATCGGGTTCCACGTGACCATCGCCGTCACATCAGAGGTCTGGAATGCACCGACCATGTCGGGATCGGCCGTGTTGATGACCTTCACGTCCCGCTCGGACAGGCCGACACTGTCCAGCGCCCGCGCCAGAAGGTAGTGCGAAACAGAGAACTCAACCAAATTGACGTTGCGCCCGGCGATATCGGCCAATCCGCCTTCGCCTTTGATGAACACTGCGTCGTTGCCATCTGAGAAATCGCCCACAATCACTGCCGAGGTATCAACGCCGCCCGCAGAGGGGATCGACAGGCCGTCCATGTTGGTCAATGTGACCGCATCATAGCCGCCGGCGGTATACTGGTTGATCGATTCCACGTAGTCATTGAACTGGGTCACCTCGATGGAAATGTCGTATTTGTCCGCCCATTTGTCGACGATCCCCGTGTCCGCAGCATAGCCCCAAGGCATCCACCCCACATAGATTGACCACGCCACTTTGAAGTCTGTCTTCTCTTGTGCCCAAGCGGGGGGCGCGAGGGTAAGTGCGCCAAGGGTTGCAATTGTGGTGAGCGTCAGTCTGCGTGTGATGGTCATGGAACGTCCCTTCCAGTTTTGTTTGAAAAGGGATCGGCAACAAGACACCGCAGCCAATCCCTTGGCTTTGCGAGGTCTCCCGGGCTTTTGTCCCGCCGTGCATCTGCCGGGTATTTTTCTCCCGCCAGCTTTGGCTCTCGGACCGAACACGTGACAGCACGCCGGAACCCTAGCCAATATACTCGATGCTAGGATTTGTCAGAACGCGCGATCAGACAAGCGCAAGCGAAAGTCATCGACAGTTTCCAGAACCTTGCATAAAAATTAGTCCGCTTTTTCTCAGAACGAGACAAAAACAGTCAGCCAGAAAAGTCATCTTGGGGTGATTTGCACCGTTGAGAGACATTGCACAGCGTTTTCCAGGTCTTGAACGAGTCTTGCGTCGTCAATTCACTTTGAGCTGCTTTCGTTGAAAAACTCGTTTGTTTTGGCGATATGCTCGGGATTACGCGCCTGATCTCTTGGGGCAATCTGAAGCCGTGCCGCTTTGATGCCCTGCGGCTGGCGTCAGCGGCTTGAGTTTGGCCAGTTTCCGGAGGTTCTGGGCAGTTGCCGCGAGGATACATTCACCTGGGACGCAGCACGCGCTGCCCGGCAAGGTCTTGGCACAGCCACGATCCCGAGAGGGGCCTCGTATTCGACGCCGTCCGATCCCAAGGATACATTTGAGATGCGCGCAAAACATCTCGACCTTCTTGCGCCGTTTCTGCGCTGTCGGGTGCAAGGCTGTTTTTTGCGCGGGTCATTGTGATATTGCTGCCTGCGTTGCAGTTTCGCGCCTTCCGGGCACAGATAGCAGTCGTTGTCCGCATCCCACGTAAAGTCAGATCGTGAGAAGGTCCCGTCACGGTGCATCGATTTGTCAAACACAGGGATGAAGGCGAGGATCTTACGTTGCAGCTTCAGCCAAACCAAATTGTCTTCTGACCCATATCCGATGTCCGCAGCGATCCAATTCGGCTTGATGCTGGATCGCTCCTCGGACCGCAGTCATCTTGCGCATGGCACCAACTTCAGCGGTTTTGTTCGACCGGCTGGCCTCTACATCCACGATGATGCTGTGATCCGTATCGATCAGATAATTTGTCGAATACGCAAAGAATGCGTTCGCTGTTGTCTCTCGGGCCATTGGCTCACCAACGACTTGTGCATTTGGCAAGACCTCACGTCGCGGTTCCGGGCAGACGTCTTTTGTGGCCTGTTCATGCAAGAAGGCAATGAAGGTATCGGTCTTTCGAACGAGACGTTGCAGAGCCTAGCCGAACGCAGTCTGACAATCGACTTCGACATTTGCGACAGTTCAGAAGAATCGTCCCGCGAGGCCTGTCAGCCCTGCGATACTTGAGGTCTCCGGGCTGCTAAGCCTTACTAACGTCCGCGCGTTTGGTGGAATTCCTGCTTTGCGCAATCAGTGACATTTCGACTTGGGTGCACCATTCGGATGAGCTTTTGGTGACTTGATTATTCCAACAAAAGGCTGACATCGTTTATCGCAATTTCTTTTCGGCTGACTTGCAGCAGACCCTCGGTCTGCATCCGGTCAAGAGATTGCGTGACCCATTGCCGTGTCGCCCCAATAATCGACGCGATCTGATCGTAGGTGATTGTCCGGTCGATCACCACGTAACCGTCTTCGTGGCGGCCATAGGTTTCTGCAAGGATCAACAGCAATTGCCGCAACCGCTCTGAGACGGACCGGGTGCCCAGCATCTGGATCAAAGCAGAGTAACATTTCCCTTTGTTCACAAGACCATTGATCACCGCAATCGCTGCATCCGGCACTTCTCGTACCAAGCGTTGCAGGCTCATGCCAGAGACGAACAGCAACTCGCAATCCTCAAGCGCATCCGCAGACCAGACATGGCGCCCTTTGCCAAAAACCTCTGGCCCGCCGACAAAGTGGCCGATACTCCAGTACGCCAGCGTGATCTCGCGTCCGGATGGACCGGCATAGAAGGTGCGCACACGGCCTTTCTCAATGATCCAGACACCGGTGTGCGGATCACCTTGAAAGAACACGCCTTCGCCTTTGGCAATCTTACAACGACTGCCAAGCTGGCGTACCTTCTTTTGATCCTCAGACGACAAAGACGACAGGAAGCCAGCACCTTGATTGATATCAAGAAGGTATTCCGACAGGAAAATGGCGCTTGGCGCAGTGGTGAGATCGTCAGGATTCTCGATCATTTAAACCTTTCGGTGGGGCGTTGAGATCAAAGCCGGATTTGACCGCCTTGCCCTACTATTTGTTCTGCGCTGCAAACGCTTTGCGGCTTTCGGAACGGATCGTGTCCAGACAGAACTGCCGGGCTTCCATGTATTCCGCCGATGTCGTCATATCTGTCGTTCGAGGCCGTTCCAGTTTGACGCGCACATCTTCGATGATCCGCCCCGGAGCCGCGCTCATGATAAGCACCCGATCGGCGAGGAAAACCGCCTCGTCCACGTCGTGGGTCACAAACACCACTGTGGTGCCGAATTTACGCCAGATGTCGAGCAGACTTTCCTGCATCATCAAGCGGGTCTGTGCATCCAGAGCACCGAAAGGTTCATCCATCAACAAAACGCTGGGGTAATTGGCCAAAGCCCGTGCGATCCCCACACGTTGCTGCATCCCGCCTGACAATTCAGCCGGATACCGGCTACCGAATTTCTTGAGACCAACAAGTTCAAGAAATGTATTGGCGGTTGATCCTGCTTCCGTCCGAGAGGCGCCAGCCATCTTGGGGCCAAAGGCGACGTTCTCGTAAACGGTTTTCCACGGCAACAGTGAATATTGCTGAAACACCATGCCGCGGTCTGGCCCCGGGGCTTTGACTTCCACATCATCAACGGTGACGCGTCCGGTGGTCGGCGTGGTGTAACCTGCCACCGCGTTCAGCAAAGTGGACTTGCCACAGCCCGACGGCCCGAGGATACACACGAACTCGCCGGCTTTGATGTCAATCGACGTGGTTTCAACGGCGCGGTGAGCTGTAGGCCCGCTGCCAAAGGTTATTGAAACCTCGTTGATCGCAATTTGGCCTTTGCCCTGCGAAGTTGGCGGTTTGGGGGTTTTGAACTTTAGGACATCAAGCATGTATCAGCTCTCCAATAGGGGGGACGACGGCAACGGGCATCTTTTCTGCCCCTTAGCGGGCGCTCTTTTGCCAACGCAGCATCGGTTTGGTCAAAAGCCGCACCCCAAGGGTCGACAGGGTGCCAAGAAGCCCAATGAACAGCATGCCAAGGACAATATCAGGCGTGCGCACCATGGAATAGGCATCCCAGGTGAAGTAGCCGATCCCGTACTGACCGGAGATGATTTCACCCGCAAGGAGCGAGAACCACGCCACCCCCATGCCAACTGCAAGGCCGGCAGAAATCGAGGGCAGCGCCGCTGGAAAGACAACATGGATGAATTCGTCGAACTTTGACGCACCCAAGGATCGGGTGGCACGGATCAAAACTTCGGGCGTTTGTTCGGCGCCGCTGATTGTGTTCAAGACGATGGGGAAGAAGGCCCCAAGATAGGTGATAAAGATGATCGAGCTTTCCTCGGTCGGCCACATCAGAATGGCGAGCGGTATCCATGCAACCGCCGGAATGGGCCGGAATATTTCGATGTAGGGCAGCAAAAACGCCCGGGCGAATTTGTTGCGCGCCATGATCAGGCCAGTGGGCACACCCAAAACAACGGCCAGCAAAAAGCTCAGCATGACACGGCGCACCGATACGCCAAGATGAACATAGAATTCACTGTCAGCGAGATTGTCTTTCAGCGAGTCAAATACCTCGACCGGAGGCGGGATATTGGTGAAGTTGACAACACCCTTCCATCCCTGCGCGCTGCCCGTTTGCCAGACCAACAGCCCCAAAATCAAAGAGCCCAACATGATGCACGCACTCTGCGCCCAAGCAGGCAGTTGGAATGCCTTTTGCGCCGCTGTGGCTTCTACCGGTTTGACCGCTGCTTTGCCGGGAGGTGCGGTGTCGGACGCCACAGGTTCCACGTCTTTGAGGGGGGCGGCTTTTTGGGGCAGGCTGTTTGCTGACATTGGGTAGATCTCCAAGCTGGCGGAAGGCACCGCGCCCAAGAGCGCAGTGCCGGATATCGCTCAAAAAGAGCGCCTTAGTTGGTGGTGATACTGTCAAGAATGTCGCTGTACCCAATCAAGCTGGCGCTGTTTGACGCCGCAAAAGCCTCTGCATCGGTTTTCTTGAGGAATGCCGCATAGCCACCTTCGTCAGAGACGGTGTAGAACGCCGTTTTGCCAAACAGCTTCAGGCCTGAGTTCTCGTCATAAACGTAACTGGCCAGCGGCGCGAAACCGGTGTCACGGACGGCTGCCAGACCTTCGAAAAACGCAGTCAGATCAGCATAGGATGAAATCCCGTCACGTGGATGCCAAATCTCGGCGGGTTTGCCTTCGTTCGCGATCGCAGTGTCCACAACCGAGCTCACCATCGCCTCGTAGTCACCGCCAATGTCAGCAACGGCCGCCTTGATGTAGCTGTCATCCACCCATTTGTCGAAATCCAGCGGTGGCACGTCACGCTCTTTGACGAGCAAAGCATGGCTTTCTTTCAGGCTAGCAACCCACTGCGGCTTGATAGAGCTCTCGAAGGTCGAAATGCCGCCATCGCTGAAGTATAGATACAGAACCTCTTTTTCGATGCCGGTCCATTCGGACACTTTGATCGCCGCATTCACTGGGTCATTGTTGATCCAATCCTGCGCTTCCAGCGTCGCCTTGGCGTAGGCGTCGATGATCTCTGGGTGTTCCTCAGCAAACGATTTGAGAACCACGGTGCCGTGGAATGTTGGGATCAATGCCTCGCTGCCGTCATAGATCTTGCGACCTGTGCCCCGGAATTCCATCACTTCCGACCAGGGTGTGAAATCGACATGGGCGTCGATGCGGCCCACGGCGATGTTGTTCACCCCAACAGGCGGGCTTTGGTTGACCAGTTTGACGTCGTCGGCCATGCCTTCCCGGTCCAGAACGGCCAGGAACATACCCCAAGCCGCAGAGCCAAAGGGCGCGGAAACAGATTTGCCTTTCAAGTCCTCAAGCGTGAACACATCCGAGTCCACTGGCACAACAACACCGTTGCCCGTGCCCTTTAGATTGTAGCCTGAAATCTGGATCAGCAGCGATTCTTCGTTGCCGCCCTTTTGGAACGTGGCGCCATTCACGATAAGAGGGTAGTCGCCCATCACACCAAAGTGCAACTTGCCGGCGATCATCTGGTTCGTAATCGGAGGGCCAGACGTATAGTCGCGATACACCAGCTTGTAATCCATGCCCTCGTATTTGCCATCTGTCGGCAGATACTTTTCCAGCAGCTCAAGCTTTTCGATAATGATCCCGCCCGGCACAGTGTTTGTTACCGTACTCTGGTGGCCAATTCCGATGGTCAGTGTTTCCGCAGATGCGATGCTGGCCATCGGTACCAAAGTCATCGCAAGAAGCGAGTTTTTGAACGCATGATATGTCATGATCTATTTCCCTGTTTTGTGGCAGTGCGGTGTTTTGCACGTCCAGCATGAGGGATGGTCAGGCGCATGTTCTAGGACGAACAGGTGCAATTTCAACAGAATGCAAGCGATGCTCTTAATTTGTGCTAATAAATCGTTAAATGGGAGAAAACTACGCAGAAGACTCCCAATTTTTAGCGCCTCAACCGAATCAGTTAAATCGTTTTAAAACAAATGCTTAAATGCCAACCTTAAAGCGACCTTAAGCCCCCCGAGAAGGTATCTCGGAGAGCTTAAGAACTCTGAATTTCAGGTGTTAGAAAGCCGACTAAGCAGCCATTCTGCCCAAGGCCCAGCGGACGTTTTTGCGCACATCGGGATCGGGATCGTCTTCGTATTTCTCAAGGTAAGGCCGCGTTTCGACCACGGCCATTTCACCCAAGACTGCGGCGCACTCCTTGCGCAGGTTGGGGACAGGAATATCCATCATCGGTGCGATCTCAATCGCGGTTTCTGTGGCTTTCAACTTGCCCAAGGACCGGATCGCCTTGACCCGGACTTGCCAAAAATCATCTGCAAGTGCGGCGCGCAAAGCGGGAATGCATGTGCCCCCCCCAGCCTTGGCCAAAGTCTCGGCGGCCGCTTCGCGCACCAGCCATTCAGGATCATCCAAGCCGGTGATCAACGTGGCCTCGGCATGTGCAGACGTTGAAAAACCCAAAGCGGCCAACGCAGTTCGGCGGACCTGTGTTTCGGTGTCTTTTGCGGCGTCCCGCAACGCAGGCAAAGACCCTTCATCTTGCAGCCAGCCAATGACGCCAACCGCGTCAATTCTCACACCGGCATCTGCGTGTTGCAGTGCGGTAATCGCAGGCCCCATCGCCTCAACCCGGCGCAGCTCTTTGATGCCAGCAAGACAGGCTTTCAGCTTTACCGTATCACCGTCGCCCAGATGCGGCAG
Source organism: Sedimentitalea sp. (assembly GCA_045105075.1). Classification (GTDB taxonomy): domain Bacteria; phylum Pseudomonadota; class Alphaproteobacteria; order Rhodobacterales; family Rhodobacteraceae; genus JBGCDD01. The sequence continues at coordinate 20,001 of JBGCDD010000106.1, forward strand.
GATCGCGTCACCCGCTGCGGGGTCTTTCAGTTCGGTCAGACTGATTGCTGCGGCCTCGATCACCGCCGGATCACTGTCTGTGAGCGCCGACACCAAGGCCGCAGCCGTTTCAGGCCCATCAAAATCCGTCAACGCCTGTGCAGCTTGCTTGCGCACGCCCGCATCTTCATCCGCAATGGCGCGGGCGAGATGCGCAATGGCCGCCGGGTCCGCACTGTCGGCCAGTTCCATGACCGCCATGATCCGCGCACCCGGCGACGGATCATCCAGCGCTTCGGCCAGTTCCGCGATTTCGTCAAAGTCTTCAAAGAGCGCGTTCATATCCGTCTCACTTCAACAAAAAGGGCAGGTTGACGGTAACAGCACCGGTCGGGCAATCTGCCTCACAGGGCATGCAGTACCAGCATTCGTCGTACTTCATATGCGCTGTTACGGGGCTGCCGTCCGGCCCTTCGACAATGCGCAAAACGTCCAACGGACAGACATCAACGCAAACGGTGCAACCTTTGTCCGCGATACACAGCGCGTCGTCGATCACAACAGGAACAATGGTAGAGGTTTGAGCCAAGGGCATGATATTATTCCTTATTCCGCTGCAACTGTGCCGGTGACGCGCTGATTGTTATAGGCGTCTTTTTCGTCGTCTTCGATTTCCACAATGTAATCGTCGACCGCTTTTTTGCTGTGCGCAGGTTTGCCATCGTCGCCTTTGGTCAGGATCGTGTGGCAGAACCAGTTCTCGTCATCGCGCTCATATTCCACGCGGTTGTGATAGAGGCCCCACCGGCTTTCGGTCCGGTAAAGCGACGCGGCGGCGGCCATGTCGGCGCAGTCCATGATGGCGGAAGCTTCCAAGGCGCGCATCAATTCGTGGCTGTCGCGCACATACATTTCCGTCTCCATGTCGTGGCGAACTTCCTCAAACCGGCGTTGTGCCAGCTCCATTTTTGCGCTCACCTTGGGCGGTTGCAGATAGTCGTTCACAAAGCGGCGGGTTTTGTATTCAATCTGATTTGGCGGGATGCCATCGTCCCGTTTGGTCGGGGCCAGAACGCGGGTTTTCTCGGCATCAACCTCGCCCATGTCGAATTCTGCGAAATCGACGTCTTTGACAAAATCGACCGCATCAAGACCGGCAAATGCGCCATTTGTAAACGCGCCGAGCATGTAATTGTGCGGCACATTCGCCATATCGCCGGCGGCATAAAGCCCATCAATCGTGGTGCGCGCGCGTTCATCCACAAACACACCGCTGGCGGAATGCCCCGAGCAGAACCCGATTTCCGAGATGTGCATTTCGATCATATCGGTGCGGTAATCCGTGCCGCGCCCTTTGTGAAAATGGCCGCGTGTGGGGCGTTCAACGATGTGCAAAACGCGCTCAATCTCGGCCACAGTTTCTTCGGCAAGGTGGTTCAGCTTGAGATAAACGGGGCCCTTGCCACCCTGCAATTCGTCATAGAATTCCTGCATCATCTGGCCGGACCAATAGTCACATTCAATAAAGCGTTCGCCATTGGCGTTCGCCGTGTATCCGCCCATCGGACCAGCCACATAGGCGCAAGCTGGACCGTTGTAATCCTTGATCAACGGATTGATCTGAAAGCACTCAAGGTTCGCAAGGCCCGCACCGGCGTGATAGGCCATCGAATACCCCTCGCCCGACTTCGATGCGTTTTCATAGGTGCCATAGAGATAGCCAGAAGACGGCAGACCCACACGGCCCGCAGCGCCCAGTGACATGCTCACGGCCTTGGCGAGAAAAAACAAAAACTCCGCAGTGCGCGTGTTCACACAGACAGCACCGGCAATGCGGCCCTCTCCGGTCAGCAAACGGGTCGCCATATAGCGGTTGACGATGTTGATACGGGCCTTGCGCAGCTGACGGTAAAGCGCCTTTTTGACCGTGTCACCATTGGGCATGGGCAGGACGTAGGTGCCGATGTGGTGCACCTTTTTGACGTCATATTCGCCGTTCTGATCCTTTTGGAACCGGATGCCAAACTGGTCCAGCTCTTCGATGATGCTGTAGCATTCCTCGGCGTAACGATAGACTGCCTTTTGATCGACAATCCCATCATTCGCGATGGTGATTTCCTTGGTGTATTGCTCAGGCGTGGCATAGCCCGGAATCACCGAATTGTTCAGCCCGTCCATCCCCATCGAGATCGCGCCAGAGCGTTTGACGTTCGCCTTATCAAGCAGAACAACATTTGCGTCCGGGTTTTTACGCTTGGCCTTGATGGCCGCCATCGGTCCGGCTGTGCCACCGCCAATGATCAGGATGTCACAGTCAATCTGCGCCGTGCCGTCCAGTATTTCGTCCATGAGAGACTCCGATCATGTCTGTTTGAAGTCAGCCTGCGCAGTGCTGCGGCGCGGCAAATGTCAATTAGTTTCCGTATTGATCGGAAAGTTCGCGAAGATAGACAAAAGGATAGATCGCGCGGTCATGACCGTCTGAAAAATGGACGTTCACGCCCGCAGCCCCCACCTGCGCAAGGTGCGTGATGGTCAGGTCCGGGACGACGGCAACCTCACCGTGGTCCAACCGTTCTCTTGTGGAATAGGCGTCCCGCGCTTCGCGGCGCAGCAATGTGGCGGGCAATTCGGATGTGGCCCCGTCCTTCCATTCGACAATCAGGTGGCGGCAGTCAGGCGTGGCAGTCAGGCAATCAATCATCGGTGTCTCCTTGGTTGAGCCCAGATTGCCGCAACGCAGAATCTCTCAATAGCAATTTGTTTACGGACAGCCTTTCTGCAGCGCGGCACAAAGACCAAAACAACAAGGAGAGTGCGCCATGACATTTGTCGTCACTGACAATTGTATCGCCTGTAAGTACACAGACTGTGTGTCGGTCTGCCCGGTGGATTGCTTTTATGAGGGCGAGAACATGAGCGTCATCGATCCCGACGAGTGTATCGATTGTGGCGTTTGTGAACCGGAATGCCCAGCCGATGCTATTCGCGCAGACACCGAAGACGGCATGGAAAAATGGGTCGTGTTCAATGAAAAATTCGCCAAGATCTGGCCGGTGATCACCGAAGCCAAGGACCCGTTGCCCACTGCCGATGGGCTTGATGGGCAAACCGGCAAGCTCGACAGTCATTTCTCAGAGAAACCCGCAAGTCAGGCGGCGTGAAGGACGTTATCATGAATGTGCAAAACACCGCCAAGACCAAGATCATGCCCGATGCGCAGACCGTCACATCGGTTCAGCACTGGAGTGACACATTGTTCTCCTTTCGCGTGACGCGCCCGCAATCCTTGCGCTTTCGCTCGGGCGAGTTTGTGATGATCGGGTTGTTGAAAGACGATGGCAAACCTTTGTTGCGGGCGTATTCAATTGCGTCGCCTTCTTGGGATGACGAGCTTGAGTTTTACTCGATCAAAGTCCCGGATGGTCCGCTCACGTCGCGCTTGCAACAAATCACTCCGGGAGATGAGATTATTCTGCGCCCCAAACCTGTTGGGACCTTGGTGTTGGACGCGCTGCTCCCTGCCAAACGGCTTTGGATGGTGTGTACCGGCACCGGAGTGGCGCCTTTTGCCTCGCTCCTGCGTGATCCCGAAACTTGGGAGCGATACGATGAGGTGATCCTTGCACATACCTGTCGCAGCAATGCTGAGCTGGCTTATGGCCGCGCGTTGGTTGAAGCCCTGCCCCAAGATCCGTTGATCGGGGAAATGGTCGCCGGGAAGCTGCGGTATTACCCCACAACCACGCGCGAGCCCTCCGACATCGAAGGCCGCATCAGCGACCATATCCGCGATGGTCGCATCTTTGGCGCGCTTGGCCTGCCAGCTTGGTCGCAAGACACGGATCGCATCATGGTGTGCGGCAATCTGGCGTTAAACAAGGACATCATGAGCCTGTGCGAATTGCATGGCCTGAGCGAAGGCGCGAACTCCGACCCCAAACACTTTGTGGTGGAAAAGGCTTTTATCGACTGAACCGGTCCCCGACGTGCGCACCCAAGCCCCTTCAAACCTGCGCTTTGTCAGCAGCGAACCGCACAAAATCTCCGCCGGCTCCCGACCGTTGCTGCACAACTGTGCATCCAGCAGGGTTTCTGTGCCGTTTGATCGCGTTTGTGTCCGTGCCTTGCAGCAAGCTCGCTAGGGTTTTCGAGACAGAAGGGATGCCAGTGATGCACGCCTCAATTCAAAACCTCGGCTGGCAGATCAAAAAGCGCCTGGATCACGCAAGGATGATGCTTTGGCCAAAGCTATCGGAACCCGAAATTGACCGCAAATTCGTCGTCTCGGACGCTGTCGTTACACTTGGCTATGATCCAGAGCGGCGATGCTTGCAGGTCGAATATTTCAGTGGGCATCTGTACCGCATCGATGGCATCTCGGCCGAAAAGTACAGGCATTTATGTGACGCCAAGACATTCGATCACACATTTCAACACCAGATCTGTTCTTGCCACAAGATGACACGCATTGGCTCGTTACGACCGGCGTTCCGGTAGGGTGTCTGTTTTGTGGGTTTCTGTGCCTGCCCTTCGGCGTTCGTTTTTCCATTTAAAAACCGATGCTTAATGCACATCTTTGGCGAACCACGCGCGGACCAGGAAACCTTTTTGCACTCGGGATGCTCTGGGCACTTACGCTGACAAGGCTATGAATTTCTTGTCTTTTCAAAACGAACTTAGTCGAGACGTTCGGGGGCGGTGACCGATTTTTTGATCTCCGCATTCGACAATGACCAAAGTCTGAACCTGCGCTCGGGTTTTCAAATCGCCACCCGAAACCAGCAACAGATTTATGGTGATCTGTGGCGGGTAAAACATCCAAACCAATGACACCGACCTGAAAGAGACCGCCTCTCATTGCGGTGACTGGAATGGATGCGTGACGTCCACATCAGGCACCGGTTTTGTGCATTGACGCCGTTTGTATTGTATTTGTCTACAAAACAGATTGGAGAATAATAATGGCGAAACACAAACAGGCACACTGCGCCGCGGATCTTCGCGCCCGCATATTGACGCAAGACTTACCTCCGGGTTCGGATTTGGACGAAGCAAGCCTGGCCGAGGAATACGGCATATCCCGCACGCCACTGCGCGAAGTATTGCACCGCTTGGCCGGTGGCGGCTTTGTGCGGCTTTGTGCGGCTTTGTGCGGCTTGAGGAAAACCGCGGGGCCAAGGTTGAGTCCATGGACTTTTCGACCATGCGTGTCTTTTTCCAGACCGCGCCGTTGATTTACTGCTCCATCGCGCGTCAGGCGGCCGAAAACCGGTTCACCACAGGTTGCGGACCTCAAGGACATCCAGCGCGGGTTTTCACAAGCCGCTCATGCAGCCGAGCCCGCCACAGCAGGTCTGCTAAACCACGACTTCCATGAACAGATCGGTGTAATGGCCCAGACCCCATATCTCATTACAGGTCTGAAGCGCATTCTGGTTGATCATACACGCCTCAGCCAGACCCTTTTTGCACCGCAGTCAGAGACCGATAAAGCCCGCGTCACGAAAGCGATTGAACAGCACGATGCGATGATTTTGGCGATCGAAGCGGGTGAGCCAACGCTGGCGACCGACCTCACGCTTCAGCATTGGGATTTGTCGCGCGATCAGTTGGAAAAATATGTCCGTCCTGATCCCCTCCCGTTGGATGTGATCTCAATGAAAGATCGACGCAATGCGATTTGAAGGCATCTACACGCCGATTGTCACGCCCTAACACGATGGTTTTTCGTGCAACACAGACGCTTTGGCGCAAACCGTTGAGCATCTGATTGCCGCAGGCGTAAATGGCGTTATCGTGGCCGGATCGACTGGCGAATGTTACGCCCAAACCGAAGCGGAACGCATTTGGATGATGAACCATTGCGCCACGCTGACCGCCGGGCGCGTGCCGATGATTGTCGGCACCGGCGCCATTCGCACCGAAGATAGCATCACCTTCGCACAGGAAGCCAAGAAAGCGGGGGCCGACGCGTGGTTGATCTCCACTCCGTCCTATGCCGACCCGACCGGGCGCGAAATTGCGCTGCATGCCTTGGCGATTGACCGTGCGGCGAACCTGCCTGTGATGCTGTACAACTATCCCGGCCGGATGTCGGTGAATATGGACGAAGAAACGCTTGACCGGTTAGGGCGTTCTCCTAACTTCTGCGCGATCAAGGAAAGCTCGGGCGACATCAACCGCGTGCATATGCTCGCGCGTGACTATCCCCACATCGCATTGTCGTGTGGGATGGACGACCAGGCGCTTGAAGTCTTTGCATGGGGCGCGCGCTCATGGGTGTGTGCGAGGTCCAACTTTGCGCCCGAAGCCCACATTGCACTCTATCGGGCCTGCGCCGTTGAGGGTGATTTCACCAAAGGCCGTGCGATCATGTCGGCGATGCTGCTGCTGATGAGCGTGCTGGAGCAGGGCGGGACATTTGTGCAGTGCATCAAATACGGTCTGACGCTGCGCGGCATCGATGCAGGGCTGCCACGCAAGCCACTGCAACCGCTCAACAAGGACGACAAACGCCAATTGGCCCAAGTGATCCGCACCATGACCACCACCATTTCCACGATCACCGGAGAGGCAATATGAGCGATCTTTTGACCCATGCCGAAAACCAAGCGATTGCTCAAGACCTCGACCTGCCGCGCACCGCCTTTATCGACGGCAAATACCGCGCGGGCAACGGTGCAAAATTCGCGACGCTGAATCCGGCATCGGGCGACGACGCGATTTCGATGATTGTGCGGGAACCCATCGATGTGGTCGGCGCAGTCTTGCCGTGGAATTTCCCGTTGATGATGCTGGCCTGGAAAATCGGCCCGGCGCTGGCGGCGGGGTGTTCGGTGATTGTGAAACCGGCAGAGCAAACCTCGATGACGGCCTTGCGGATTGCAGCACTGGCCCATGAGGCGGGCCTGCCGCGCGGCGTGTTGCAGGTTTTGCCGGGCGACGGGCCATCTGTGGGCGAGCCTTTGGACCTGCACATGGATGTGGACAAGGGCAACGGTCCTTTTATCGCACCGGTGATTTACGACGTGGGAAAAGAAGACCCAAAAGCCCGTGACGAGATCTTCGGCCCGGTTTTGGCCGTCATCAAAGTGGCCACCAATGATGAGGCTGTCGCGGTTGCCAATCAGACCGACTATGGGCTGGCCGCATCGGTTTTTACCGCCAATACCCGCAACGCCATCCGCGCGGCCCGCGACATTCGCGCAGGCACAGTGACGGTGAACCGCTACGGCGAGGGCGACATCGCGACCCCGTTTGGCGGCTACAAACAGTCCGGATTTGGCGGGCGCGACAACGGTGTGCATGCCCATGATCAATTCACTGAACTCAAAACCATCTGAATTGATCTGAGCGATCCGTCTGAGGGGGCAATGTCGGATGAGTGTTGACGCCGTCGGAAAGACCCGCCGCGGACGCGGTGCGCGCAAAGCTGTGCGTCTGAAGCGCGATGTCACGATGTTGCCTGCGCTCAAACGCGGGATCCCCCTGACCGAGCCAATGAGCCGCGAACAGGTCGAAAAGATCGACAATGCCTCGCTTGCTATCCTGGAAGACGTTGGCGTCGTTTTCCGCGACCCGATCGCATTGGCAGACTGGAAGCGGGCGGGCGCAGATGTGCGCGGTGAAACCGTGCATCTCGAGCGTGGTTTGGTGCGCGAACTGATCAAGACAATTCCAGCCAGCTTTACCTAAACGGCGCGCAATCGGGCCAACAACCTGCCATTTGGCAACGACCGTTTGATCTTTGTGCCGATGACGGGGGCGCCTTATCTTCGCGATCTTGACGATGTGCGGCGCAACCCGACGATGGAGGATCTCAACAACTTCCACAAACTCAGCCACATGCTGCCCGCCCTTCATTCTTCGGCGCATCACATCGTGGAACCTTATGATCATCCAATCATCCAATCAGCCATCGGCATCTGCGGATCACCTACTCGTCGATGAAATACTCTGACAAAACGTTCAAGGGCATGACCACGAGCCCCAGGAATGCAGAAGATGTCATGGACATGTGCGCGATCCTGTTTGGCACCGAATTCATGATGACCAATCCGGTCGTGACCGGCAATTGCAACGGGGACTCACCGCTGGTCTGGGATGAGACCATGCTGGGCGCAATGCGCGCCTTTGCGAAATACAAGCAGCCGGTGCTGTGCTCTCCATTTGGTCTGGGCGGCGCGAATACCCCTGCGGGCGTGGCTCCGACGGTTGCGCAGTTGAATGCCGAAGCGCTGAGCGGATTGGCCTACACGCAAGTCATCCAAAAGGGCGCGCCTGCGATCTATGGCCACGACCTGTCTACGGTGTCGATGCGATCCGGGGCGCCCATGGCAGGCACGCCCGAAATCAGCCTGATGAACATGATGATCGGACAAATGGCGCGCCACTATGATGTGCCCTGGCGGACCTCGAACACTTTGGGCGGTGCCAAACCCTTTGACGCGCAGGCCGGATATGAAAGCGCCAGCACAATGATGGCTGTGTTGATGTCGGGTGCCAATGACAGGTGGCATTCCGCAGGATGGAACGAGGCAGGCATGCAGTGTTCGATGGCCAAATTTGGGCTCGACGCCGAGCAATGTACGATGGGTCACCGGATGGTGTCGGGGATCAAATGGGATGACTTTGACGAAGCTCTGCAAGCGGTCCGGGACGTCGGGCCCGGTGGGCCCTATTTGGGGCACCCGCACACCTTGGAGAACTTCCAACAGGCCTTTTTCATGCCCGAAATGTTCGACAACAACTCGATCGAGCAATGGCAGGCTGATGGTGCGGTTTAGATCAACGAACGCGCGTTGACCCGTGTGCGTGACTTGCTGAACGACTATGAGAAACCAAAACTTGACGTCGCTTTGGACGAAGAGCTGCTTGACGACATCGCGCGGCGCGAGCGTGAAATCCCAGCGGCTGACGCCCTGAATCAGGATCATTGACATGAGCCGGATCGAGGTCAGCAAACTTCCAATAGACCCGGGCGCAACTCGGGCTTCATGATTGATCTGCCGCATGATTTGTCCTCGTCAGATTATGGCGGGGCCTTGGAACACGACAAAACCCTGACCTCCGACAATCGCCATGCCATCGACTTTGCCGCCGAGATGGCCGCCGAGTTTGGCCTAGGCGAGAGTGTGTTTTCGCGCTCTGGCAAAATCAATGGTCCGGCCACAAAAAAGGGCGATGCGCACAATCACGACTGTGCCGCCCATCTGAGCGCTATGGGCGAGGCCTTTGAAATGCTGGACGCCTCGGCAATGAAAGCTTTGACCGGCACCATATACTATCGCAGTGGTTTGATCATTGCGGGCACGGCGATGATACAGCCCGCAGCCTTTGTACGCGGCGTGGCCAGCGGTCTGTCGACCAACCGGGTGCAGATTTTTGAGAATAGCCCGGTAACGTCCCTGACAAAAACCGCCACTTGGACAGCGACGACACCGTCTGGCCGTGTGGATGCGCCCAAAGTCATTTTGGCCGTGAAGGGCCACCTCAACAGCTTTGGCTCTCTGAAAAACCAGTTGATGCACGTTTTTACCTATGCGTCGATGACGCGCCCGCTTGGCGCGACTGAAATGGCCCGACTGGGTGGCGCGCGTGTTTGGGGCATCACGCCGGCCGATCCGATGGGGACAACTGTCCGGCAGATAACGTGTCCGGGCGGCGACCGTATCATTGTGCGGAATCGCTTTACCTTTGATCCAAGTATGGAGGTGAATGACAGGCGGATCGCCACAGTGGCCCGCAATCACGACAATGCCTTCGCGGCACGATTTCCAATGCTCGGGGAGGTGGACATGACACATCGTTGGGGCGGGCGACGTTGCCTGAGCCGCACCAACGTCAGTGTCGTGCGGGAATTGGAACCCGGGCTCTTTTCGGCGTTTTGTCAAAACGGGCTGGGCACCACGCGCGGAACGCTGCCCTACAAACTGGCGGCTGAATTGGCGACAAATACCCAATCAGAACGGCTTGATCGGGCGCTTGACGCGCCGCAGCCAACCAAACTTCGCCCCGGAATTATCTCGAGACCCGGTGCCACGGCGCTGCTCAAATGGCAGGAATTCAAAGCAGGCGCAGAACTGTAAATCCAGCGACGCCCAGACAGACCAATCCCTGTAATAGCGCTCAAACACACAGCGTTTTACTGCGACAGGTCGATTGTGGACCAAATGCAGCAGCCATTCCGCCAAAGCGACAGGGGCAGTGAAAGCCCCCGTCATGGAGTGATTGCTTTAACCTGCCAGAACAAATGACCTTGGTTGTCGATTTCCACGATACCCCCAAAGGCCGAAAATAGGCTCATGCGTGGCTTTGGGTTGGATACACCCGACCACAAAGGCGCAGAATCGGTGGATCATCGGTCAAGTTTCTTCCAATTCTCGCACCTGCGCACAACCGTCATGCGCAACGTGGCGATGTCGTCAATCTTGGGCTGGCACAGATACGATGACCCATTGTTTCTTGACATAGTCCTTGACCGTCCAAACCGGTTGCAACCCATTGTCCATGACAAAACCGTCTCCCGCGCTGACCTCGAATTCATCGCCGTCCTGTGTGCGGATGGTCGCGCCACCTTCCAAAATGTGGCAATATTCGATCTGGTTGTTTTGGGGTCCGCGAAACACGCCGGCTGTGCTTTGCCAGACACCGGCGCGCACAGCGTCGCCGGCGCCTTTGAAATGAACCCAGACCGTGTGCTCGGGTGTGCCGGACACAGTTACGCCAGAGGTATCCTGCACCACTGCCTCGGGCGACTGGTCAGAGAATTTAGTCAGTTTTGTCATGATCGTTCCTGTCTCAAGTCTTGCAGAAATGCGGTTATGCGCCGTTGACAAGCGTATCCAGCTTGTCCTTGAGCGTCATTGCCGGTGCGCCCAAAGGGATCAGCCGACGGGTTATGCCGTGAAAAGGAATGGGCGTGACAGGCAGGATCGGAAACGGCAGATCCTTCGTGTCTCGGCCCAGCAATTTGCCCGACAAGGCCCGCCCCATGACCGAGGTCATCGCGATACCGCGCCCGCTGAACCCGATGCCAGCCAAGACACCGGGGGCGGGTTCGTGCAGATGTGGCATCATTTCGGGCGTGACAGCGATGCGTCCGGCCCATTTGCGCTCAATTTCGATATTGGCGATCTGCGGGAACACGGTTTTCAAACCAGTGCGCAAACGCCTGTATCCGCCCAAAGTATCAACGGAATCGTTACTGCCGACGCAGCCAAAGATCAGGCGGTGATCGCGGTCGTAGCGCGCATAGTAGATTGCCAAACGTGAATCCGAGATGGTGACCGAGCCCGGCAACACGGTTTTGCGTTCTTCCTCGTTTAAGGGTCTTGTCGCGATCGACACGCTGACCAAAGGATGAAAGGTCTTTTTCATGCCGGGCCATACACCGTTTGTATAGGCATTGGTGGTCAGAACCACAGTCTCGGCGGTGATTTGACCGTTGGGCAGTGTCGCACGCCACTTGCCATCAGCGCGTTCAAGCTTTTCGACCGGAGCGTTGCGAAACAATTGCGCCCCGCGTGCAACTGCTGCCGACGCATAGCCCCGGGTCAAGGACAGCGGGTGCACGTGGCCCCCCGCCGCGTGTTTGAGCGCCCAGCGATATGCCGGCGATCCGCTTGCCTGTTCGACCTGACCACCTTCTATTTCGGTTATGTCTGCGCCCGCTTCTGACCAGGCATTGCCCAACGCCCGCATATTTTTGATCGCTTTGCGTGAGTGGGCGGCTTGCACCCAGCCCGCCTGAACCGCGTCGCAATCGACGCCGTATTTTGAAATGTCTGCAAACAAGTCATCCGCTGCGCTGAGCGTTGCGCGCACAAGGTTTTCGCCGTGAACTTGCCCCAACACGCGGCACAGATCTTCGGGCGTTTTGCGCCAAATCGGGTTGCATTGCCCTCCGCTTCGTCCAGACGCGCCCCAGCCGATGTCTTTGCTGTCAACAACCGCCACAGAGACATTGGCCTCGGCCAAACCCAATGCCGTTCTGCACCCGGTCAACCCGCCCCCGACAACAAGCACGTCAACGTTCAGGGATGCGTCAAGTGTTTGGGTTTCGGGCGGTTTGCAGGCCGTGGTCGTCCAATGGATTTCCTCTTTTGCAGGCATGACCAGACGTTGCTCCAATTGTTTTATAATGCAAAACCAACGTATCGCAAAAAGAAACTACGGGCGAAGTGTTCGTCCGTCAATATGCCTTTGGTACCGGTCTCAGAACCATCTTGATGTGCTTTGATAGATCCCGCGTTCTCAGAGTTCGCGATCAAACTGCCTTGGGCCCGGCCATAACCAAAGCCGCCTCGCCTCGGTACACTTTGATTGCGACAGCGCGTGGAAAAAGATGTTGAATGACGCAATCCCCCAGGAGCCAAAGGCAGGAGCAGCACATGACAACCCGGATTTCTTCAGCGATGGCAAAGGTTGAAAAGGCGCTTGAAGCTGTCGATCAGAGCAGCATCGATGCTGTGTGCCAAAGGATTGCGTCGGCCAAGACCATTGGGATCTATGGCTGCGGTCGTGAAGGGTACCAGATGCGCGGATTTGCGATGCGGCTTTTTCACCTGGGGCTTAATGTTGGGTATATTGGCGAAACGACAATGCCGGCGTTGGGTCGCGACGGCCTGTTGTTTGTGTCGTCTGGTCCCGGGGTGCTGGCAACGGTCGATGCGCATAGTCACACGGCCCGCATGGCCGGGGCATCGGTGATCCTGCTGACGGCGCAACCCAACACCGCGCCGGCCTCAGCTGCCGATCTGGTCCTGTCGGTGCCTGCGCAAACCATGGCAAATGACGGGCAAACCGGCGAAAATGACATTCTGCCTATGGGATCGGTCTATGAGGGCGCGCTGTTCTTTTTGTGCGAATGGATTGTTGCCGATCTGAAATCGGTCACGGGCCAGCAGGCAGAAGCAATCCGGGCGCGACATACCAACATGGAATAGCCGCCGCGTGCCATCTGTTGTCAGCCAGAAACTGGCCTAAGACAGATGCCCGGCTGCGTGAAAGTACCGTTTGACGCAGCGCTGAATATGGCGCTCGGTCAAGGCGTCGTGACCCGTCGGGATTTCGCCAAACTCAAGCTCCATGACGGCCTGTGACACGATTGTCTCGGGCAGGGTCTTGCCCGCCAGAGAGCTTTCAAGCACTGTCAGAGCCGAGGCCACCACAGGGTCGCTCCAGTAATGTCGGATGCGGTCGCTATAACTGTAGGTCCGCATTTCACGCACCTTTTGGGCCGATCCGGTGTAACGTTCCGCCCAATACCCGGGATTGGTGGACATTTGCTGCTCAATGACCTCGCGCAAATTCGAGCACGGCTGAATGCCCATCTGATCTTCGACGCCAGCCAGCGCCCAAACGGCCTAACGGAACCGGAATGTCAGCTCTGGACCAACCTCGAGAAAGAAAAAATGGCCCTTGACCAGATCGGCCAATGCGGCGGTGGATCGATAATCTGTCGAGTGGGCCTCGAAGGTCAAATTTTCCTGGCTCAGAATGGCGCGGCTTAGCTGCTCGGCCTTTTCCGGAACAAAGGGATAGATGGAAGAGTGGCCAAAATCGACACCAGGTTGAGTGACAATCGACACGATCCGGTCCCACGCGGCGTCGAGCCCCAATTTGGTCCAGGCATCGCGGTGGGTTTGGATCGTGTCGTGCAACCGCGCAACAGAGGTCAAATCAAGCGCGTCCGGCTCTTCGGTTTCGCCCCCTGGAATGGGAACTTCTGTGCCAATGATGTAGATCAGTTTTTCGGGATCGGGCGCGTGGGCTTCGGCCACTGCGCAAAGGTCGGCCGCCCGTGTCGCAATTTGCGCAAATGTCGGGTCTGGTTCACCACCACAGGCCATGCTCGCGTCCAGATGGATTTTGGCGGAACCGGCCTCAACATACAGCTTACCCAACTCGCGCGTCTTGATCATCGCGTCATCGATGGGTTCGGATTTCCAAGGGTTCGGGCCCAGGTGACCGCCCCCCCAGGATCAGTTGCGTCATTGGAACACCGGCCTGATTTGCCATGCCCGACCGCCATTTGATGACGTCTTGCGGCGCCCTCCCGGTATACCCGCCGTCTTGGTTGACCTGATTGCAGGTCGTCTCGATCACAGTGGTGTCACCGGTTTCGGCGGCATGGGCCAGAACCGCGCGCAGCACGTGTTTATTGGCCGTACAGAAACAAGGAAGCCCAATCGGCGTGCCTGCGCGATTGCGTGCGATCAAGTCTCTGACGATGCTCATGCCAGACGCTCCTTGGTGTTTTGAGCTGCAAGAAAGTGATCGATTGTCGCGTCTTCGGACAAGTTGGGGAACAGAAACTCCAGGTCAGTTTTGCTGGGCATCAAGTAGGTGCTGCGGTTCATCACGTCCTTCATTGCATCGCGCACGGCGGTGTCCCGCATCAGTTCCGGGCGCGCGTTCGGATCGTAACTGATCTTGCCACCTGCGGCGTCGATGTCGTGCACAGTTTGCAAGATCATCGCGCGCATCCGGGGGGTCCAAGCGAGGCAGCAGAGACATGCAGAATGGTTTCAGATGGCGTCAGAATGCCCTCGGGAACCGTGAAATGATCCGCACCGGTGTTTGTCTGATGAAAAATGAAATCGCGGTTCCCATCGCCATAATAGGACACGAACGCAACGCCGGTGGTCTGGTCTGCGTTGACAGTGACACCGCGCGTTCCGACCCCGTCCGCCTGCAAACGGTTCAGGACGGACTGCCCAAATCCGTCATTCCCGACACCGCCAAACATTTCGGTCGCAACCTCCATGCGGGCGGCCAGGTCCAGAAAAATCGCACGCGCACCGCTTGGGTAAGCGCCCGAATAGTCGCCGATCTGCTTGAGCTCACAACCGGGTTGATGCGAAACAAACTCGACCAGAATTTCTCCGACGGCGGCGATTTTCGGTGTCTGGCCCATCACGATTCCTCATTTCACGGAAATCATGCAAATGGTCTTTTTGCACGTGCCAAAAGAAATGTCATAGTACCGGTGACGCCTGCCAGACGATGGGTTGAGACAGAGGGAATGGGCGCATGAGCAAACCCAAAATTCAAACGATGAAAGAGCTGTCGAAGGCGATTGAAATTTCACGCCCAACGCTGGCGCGCTACTTTGAGAATGAGCGCAGCGTCCTTCCGTCAACCGCCAAAAAGATCGAAGCAGGTCTGGCACGGGTCGACTATGTCTATAACTTTTTGGCCACCCGGCAGAACAGGAAGTCAACTGGCCTGATCGGGGTTGTGATCCCACACTTTGAGGATCTGTTTTTCGCCAGCCTTTTGGATTCAATCGAGATCGCCGCACGCGAGGCCGGCTTCACGATGATCACCCAAAGCTCGCATGGCAACCCGCAGTCTGAAGAACGCGCGCTGCACAAGTTGCGATCGATGAACGTTGACGGAGCTATTGTGGCGCCTTTGGGCACCGAAGCCAGCGTTGACGCATTTCGGGCCGCCGGAGAAGATTTTCCAATTGTCTTTGCCGACTCCTATCCATCGCAACACCTGCCAGGTGCTGATTTTGTGGGGATAAACAACATGGATAGCATCGCCGTTATGGTCGACTATCTATGCCGCACAGGCGAGCCACCGGTCTTTCTGGCCATGCCCAAGCTGAACTCAAACGCAGTCGAACGCCAGAACGCTTATTTTGAACAGATGCAAAAGCGAGATTTTGCACCCCAGATCTTAGAAGCACCTGACAACGCGGAGTCCTGGCAATTTGAAAGCTATGGATTCGAGGTGATGGACAGTCATTTCAGCCACGGACGCCATGTTGATACGACGATTTTATGCGCCAATGACCGCATTGCCATCGGTGCCATCCGGGCTGCGAATACCCATGGTCTGTTTTCCCGCAGCGGTGAGCCCCGGGGCAAGTTGCGGATCGCGGGTCATGATGATCACCCCCTCAGCCGCTACATCTTTCCTGCTGTGACGACAGTTGCACAAGAAGTTGAAGGCATTGGCCGCGACACGGTTGAGCTTTTGGTCGACAGGGTGCGCAATGGTCGCGAGGGCGCAGCGGTCAAACGTTTGCGAAGTGGCGCCTTGCGCATCCGCGAGTCCGCCTGACGTTTTGTTGCTCAGACCAGCCGTGAAATTGACCCCTTTTGCACCTGCTAATAGGGCTTGACTCGTTCTTCCTGCAAAGCATTTTTTTTCACGTGGCAAAAGAGAGGGCTTCAATGTCTATTAAAAGAACACTTCTAACTTCTGTGGTTGGCTTTGGTCTAACTGCCGGCCTCGCGACCACGGCGACGGCAGAGAAATCACGATCGCGACAGTGAACAACGCTGACATGATCACAATGCAAGAACTTGCGCCCGCGTGGGAAAAAGCAACAGGCAACACCATCAACTGGGTTGTTCTGGAAGAAAACGTGCAGCGTCAGCGCACACCGACAGACATTGCGACGGGCGGCGGTTCCTTCGACATCATGTTCATCGGTGCCTACGAAACACCGATTTGGGGCGCCAAAGACTGGTTCACACCTTTGAATGACTTCGCGGATGACGCCGACTACGAGTTGGAAGATGTGTTCCCACTGGTGCGCAACGGTCTATCCGCAAACAGCAATCTTTACGCTCTGCCTTTGCACTCGGAAACGTCCTTCACGTTCTACCGCAAGGACCTGTTTGAGGCCGCAGGCGTTGCTGTTCCACCATCGCAGCCAAGCTGCACGACCCGGAAAACGGCGTCTATGGCACATGTCAGCGCGGCAAGGCCGGCTGGGGTGAGAACATGGCGTTTGTTGGCACCGTTGCCAACGCATTCGGCGCAGACTGGTTCGACATGGACTGGAACCCATAGCTGGACAGCCCAGAGTGGAACGTCGCCGTCACATACGACGTCGATCTGATGACCAACTCGGGTCCTCCTGGAGCATCGGCAAACGGTCACAACGAAAACCGTGTTTTGTTCAAAGATGGCAAATGCGCCACTTGGGTTGATGCGATCTCGGCCGCTGGCGACGTTCGCAACCCGGACACATCATCCGTGGCCGACAAAACCGACGTCTTCCAGGCGCCAAAGCAAGCGACTGACAAGGGCACTGGCGGGTTCTGGTCCTGGGCGCTGGCGATCCTCGCAAGCTCCAAGAAAACAGACGAAGCCAAGAGCGTCCTGAAGTGAGCAACGTCCAAAGAGTACTTCGAGAGGATTGGCGAGACCAAAGGCTGGGTCGCTGTTCCAAGCGGTACACGCAAAATTGTGGAAGAAGACTCACGCCGTCTGGAAGCCGCTCCTTTCGCCAACACAATCGTTGATGCGATCCGGTCGGTGAACCCAGGCAGATCCAACGCGTGACCCAGTGCCATACACACGTGTTCAGTTCGCCGCGATCCCCGAATCCAGCGCATCGGCAACGACGTCGGCCAGCAGGTTGCAGCCGCTTTGGCGGGTCAGTCCACAGTCGAGCAGGCTTTGGCAAACAGCCAGCGTTTCGCCGTGCGGGAAATGACTAAAGCCGGTTACATCAAGTAATCGTCGCATTCAGCGGGCCCGCTTTGACTTCTGTTTCAGGTGATGTGGTGTTTTGGCAAAGGCCTTTCTGAGGACTTTCCCAAAGTGCTGACACGTCACTCGTCGGGAGGACGAACCGTATGGCCACCAAAGCTTCCAGAACATCTGCCCGATTGATGATCTCCCCTGCCATAAATCTATTGCTGGGCTGGATGATCATTCCGCTGGCGATTACGCTCTATTTCTCGTTTCTGCGCTATAACCTGCTTCAGCCGGGGCACAACCCGTTTGTGGGATGGGAAAACGACTATTGGTTTTTCACCGACCCCAGCTGTAGCGCCGCAATGTGGAACACGCTGATCCTGGTCGGCGGCGTGCTGACCTTAACAACAGTCGGCGGCATCTGCTTTGCCCTGCTGCTTGATCGTCCGATGTTTGGCCAGGGCATCATCCGTATTATGGTGATCGCGCCGTTTTTCGTGATGCTCACGGTGTTCGGTTTGGTGTGGAAAAACATGTTCATGAACCCGGTCAACGGTATCTTTGGACAGATCGCCACGGGCCTTGGCTTTCAACCGATTGATTTCTTTTGGCATATTCCAATGGCCTCAATCATCTTTATCGTCTCCTGGATGTGGCTGCCGTTTGCCATGCTGATCTTGCTGACAGCGTTGCAATCACTGGACCAAGAACAGCTTGAGGCCGCAGAAATGGATGGCGCCAGTTAGGGCAACCGCTTCTGGTTCATTATGCTGCCACATCTGGCCCGCGCGATCACCGTTGTGATCTTGATCCAGATCATCTTTTTGGTGTCGATCTTTGCCGAAATCCTGGTGACCACCAACGGTGGCCCCGGCGTCGCAACAACCAATCTCACCTACCTGATCTATGTCTCGTCGCTGTTGCAGTTTGACGTTGGCATCGGCAACGCCGGTGGTGTCGTCGCAATCATCCTTGCCAATATCGTCGCATTCTTTCTGATGCGGATGATCGGCAAGACCCTCGACGCATAAGGGGGAGCATCGAAGTGTCACGCGCCGTTTCAACCCGCAAGAAGATGTTCAACACAGCGACCGCCGGGACGCTTGGGTTCTTCATGTTCTTCCCGCTCCTGTGGATCTTGATCCTGTAGTTCAAAACCGAAGAAGACGCGATCCGGGCTCCGCTTGAGATCCTGTTCAACTCTGACTGGACCATGGACAGCTACGCCGCCGTGCAGGCGCGGTCAGACTATTTCAAGCATTTCATGAACTCGGTCATCATCTCTGTCGGCTCAACCTTCCTGGGTCTGTTGATCGCGGTTGCTGCGGCCTGGGCGATGGCCTTTGTGCCTGCCAAGCAAACCAAGAACGTGCTGATGTGGATGCTGTCGACCAAGATGCTGCAGCCGGTTGGTGTTTTGATCCCGATTTACCTGATTTTCCGCGACTTCGGCCTGCTCGACAGCCGCATCGGTCTGGTTTTTGTTCTGACCGTGATCAACCTGCCGATCATTGTGTGGATGCTTCATACATACTTCAAGGAAATACCCGGCGAGATCCTTGAGGCCGCGCGTATGGATGGTGCGTCATTGCGCGAAGAAGTCATCTATGTGCTGACGCCAGTGGCGATCCCCAGCATGGCCTCAACTGTGTTGCTCAACATCATTCTGGCGTGGAACGAAGCCTTTTGGGCGCTCAACCTGACGGCGGCAAAAGCGGCGCCACTGACCGCCTTTATCGCCAGCTATTCAAGCCCTGAGGGCCTGTTCTACGCCAAGCTGAGTGCCGCGTCGGTTATGGCCATCGCGCCGATCCTGATCATGGGCTGGTTCAGCCAGAAACAACTTGTCCAAGGTTTGACCTTCGGTGCGGTAAAGTAAGGGACACGAGGTATGGGACGCATACAGCTCAAGCAGGTTCAGAAGAAAATTGGCGATGTGGACGTTATTCCGCCGCTGAATCTGGAAATCAACGGCGGCGAATTTGTGGTCTTTGTCGGCCCCTCCGGGTGCGACAAATCCACTTTGCTGCGGTTGATCGCCGGGCTCGAAGACACGTCGTCTGGCTTTATCGAAATTGACGGTGCTGATGCAACTGATCTGTCCCCGGTCAAGCGCGGACTGGCAATGGTGTTTCAGTCCTACGCCCTTTATCCGCATATGTCGGTGCGCAAAAACATCGCCTTTCCGATGCGCATGGCCAAGATGGATCAGGCCACCCAGGACGCCAAGATCGAGGCCGCCGCAAAGGCGCTCAACCTCACGGATTATCTGGATCGCAAGCCCGGAAAATTGTCGGGTGGTCAGCGGCAACGCGTGGCGATCGGACGCGCGATTGTGCGTGAACCTTCGGTATTTTTGTTCGACGAACCGCTGTCAAACCTAGACGCCGCCTTGCGTGTGGGCATGCGTTTGGAAATCATGGAGCTGCACAAAAAGCTCGACACAACGATGATCTACGTCACCCACGATCAGGTTGAAGCCATGACCATGGCCGACAAGATTGTGGTGTTGCAAGCCGGTGTGATTGAACAGGTGGGCTCAGATACGTTTATCCACGTGCATGACACTGGCCTGATGGACATGATGACTGTCCGCTTCACCGGGGACATCGAGGCGACACATGGCGATACGATCTATCTGACGCCGCATGCCGATAGGATCCATCGTTTTGATGCCAATGGCCTGCGCATTGCGTGACCACAATGAAAACTCTTTCGAACGAAGCCATGGGCACGCTGTCTGCTGACGTTCAGACACCGCAATATGACCGTGCCAAGCTGACACCTGGAATCGTCCACATTGGTCTTGGCAACTTCCACCGCGCGCACCGATCGTGGTACCTGCACCGCCTGATGCAACAGGGTGAAGCCCTTGATTGGCGCTGTGATCGCAAGTCTCAAACAGCGCCGCGCAAACGGCACAGGTCCGTTCACCGGGCAAAGCTGTGACAACCTCTAGGGCAACGGCGCGATCCTGCGCCAGACTGTGATGTCCTTGGCGCGGCTCAGTGATCCTGATTTGGCCGATTGGATCGACGCGCAGTGCAGTTTTCCAAACGCGATGGTGGATTGCATCGTGCCTGCGACCGGCCCAAAAGAGCTCGACCTTGCGCGCAGTTTTGGCATCGATGATGCCGCGCCCGTCACCCACGAGAACTTCCGCCAATGGGTGATCGAGGACAATTTTTGCGCAGGCTTGCCGAATTGGGACAAGGTGGGTGCGACCTTTACTGACGATGTGCACGCCTTTGAAGCGATGAAGATCCGCATTCTCAATGGCGGGCATCAGTTGATTTCGAACGCGGGTGAAATCCTGTCGATCGAATTCATCGCCGACTGTATGGCCCATCCGTTGATCGCCGCGTATTTTCGCAAAGTTGCGGAAACGGAAATCGCACCGCAGGTCGATGATGTGCCCGGCATGACACCCAAGGCCTATGTTGATCTGATCGCCAGCCGTTTTTCCAACCCCGAGATCATCGACACCGTGCGCCGTGTCGCCTTTGATAGCTGGTCGCTGCACACGGGCTTTTTGTTGCCCACCCTGCGCGACGCGTTGGCACAGGACACACCGATCGAAGCGCTGGCGCTGTCGCAGGCGATTTACGCACCCATGTGCGAAGGCTCGCGCGGTGATGGATCAACTGTGGCACCGAATGATCCCGATTGGGCAACGCTTACAAAAGCGGCCAAAGAGGCAAAGGCCGATCCCGATGTTTGGCTGCAACAGCCTGCGCTTTATGGGGATTTGGCCGACAACGCCACATTCCGACAGAGTTTCATCCGTTGGCATGCTTTGATCTGGTCTGACGGGATTGAAACGGCGCAGCAAACATATCTGGCGGAGTAGAAAGATCATGCGTGCGGTTGTTTTCACAGGCAAGAATCAGGTGACCTTCACCGAACTGCCAGACCCCAAGCCGCAAGCCGGTGAGGTCGTCATCGCGCTCAAGGCCAGCGGCATTTGCCACACCGATTACGAGGTGCTCAAGGACAGCTATGGCACCGTCGCGTTTCCGGTGGTTCCGGGGCATGAATACGCGGGCGTTGTGGTCGACACCGGCGCCGGTGTCACGCAGTTGCACGATGGTGACCGGGGTGTTGTCGACCCCAATCTGGAATGCGGCACCTGTTCGGCGTGTGCGCGTGGCTGGGCGCATCTGTGCGAAGATCTTGGCGCTTATGGGGTCACGACCCATGGCGGTTTTGCCGAACTCAGCGTTGTAAATGCCGAGGCCGTGCATCCCATTGGGCAGATGAGCTTTTCACAGGCCGCTTTGGCCGAGCCGATGGGCTGTGTGCTTAACGGTGTCGATGCGGTGCATGAGCCGTGGATGCAAAGCGCGTTGATATTTGGGGCGGGTCCGATGGGATTGCTTATGGGGATGGCGCTGAAAACCTTGGGCGTCGGTCAAATTGCCTTTGTTGATATCTCCCAAGAGCGTCTTGAACTTGCCGCCGGTTTTGGCTTTTCGACTGCGGCAAGCGGGTCGGCTGCGTTGAACGACTGGCACCACCCCGCGGATCTTGTTGTCGAAGCGACGGGCGTGCCTGCCGTTACCAGCAAGATCACCGACTACATGGCCAATGGAGCCATGGTCTTGTCCCGCTTTCGTTCTGGTCTCTCAACTCATTTAAGCTGCCTTTCGTTCGAACGCCAAGGGGCTTTTGCCGCCTAGCGACGCGTGGCGTCCCTTGCTGGGTAG
>JBGCDD010000107.1:0-6422 GCA_045105075.1 Sedimentitalea sp.
GTACTTTTACAGAGAGTCGAACTTCGCGGCCTGAACCGGGGTCCACAAAACGGTGATGTCGAATCCTGTTTCGGTCTGGGTTTCTTCGGTCACGATGTCCTGCGCGAACAGCCAGGCGCGGCGTTTGCCATCGGCGAAACCAAGATGCAGTTCGGTGCTTTGACGCGCGCCTTGCAGGGTTTCGCCCACATGGGCCAACAGGGCATCGATCCCCTGCCCGGTCAACGCCGACAGTGCAAAGACGGTTTCAACGCGATCAGCCCGCGCCAACGTCGCCGCGCGGGCCTCGTCTTCGAGCAGATCGAGCTTGTTCCAGACCTCGACACGAGGCCGGTCAGTGCTGATGCCAAGCGACGTCAGGATGGTTTCAACATCGCGGGCCTGAGCTTCGGTATCGGCGTGGCTGATGTCGCGCACATGCACCACGATATCGGCGCCCAACACTTCCTCGAGGGTGGCGCGAAAGGCGGCCACAAGCTCGGTCGGAAGGTCCGAGATAAAGCCCACTGTGTCGGACAGGATCACTTCGGGGCCATCGGGCAATTCCACCCGCCGCATGGTTGGGTCAAGCGTGGCAAAAAGCATGTCTTTGGCCATCACCTCGGCACCGGTCAAGCGATTGAAAAGAGTGGATTTTCCGGCGTTGGTGTAGCCCACCAGCGCAACGATCGGATAAGGCACCTTGGCGCGGGCGGCGCGGTGCAAGGTGCGGGTTTTAACGACCTTGTCCAGCTGCCGGCGCAGGCGCACCAGTTGGGTGTCGATGGCGCGTCTGTCGGCCTCGATCTGGGTCTCGCCGGGGCCGCCGACAAAGCCCAAACCACCGCGCTGACGCTCAAGGTGGGTCCAGGCGCGCACAAGCCGGGTTCGTTGGTAGCTGAGGGCCGCCATTTCGACCTGAAGCACGCCTTCACGGGTGCGCGCGCGGTCGGAAAAAATCTCGAGAATCAAACCGGTACGGTCGAGGATTTTGACCTTCCAGGCTTTCTCAAGATTGCGCTGCTGGACCGGCGTCACGGGTCCGTCGATCAAAACCAGCTCGACATCTTCGCCTTTAAGTTGCGCGGCGAGTTCTTCGATCTTGCCCGATCCGAACAACAGGCCGGACTGCGCACGCTGAAGGCGAATGACGGTGGATCCCACCACATCCAGGTTGGGAAGCGCGGCCGCCAAGGCCACAGCTTCTGCCAACGCCGGTTCAGGGGGCCGGCGCTCTGGATCTGATTTGATGTCAGGATGCAGCACCCACGCGCGCGTGCGTGCCTTGTCGTGGTTCATCAAGAGGCGTCTTCGCCCTCATACAGGCTGATCGGTTGCGCCGGCATAATCGTCGAAATCGCGTGTTTATAGACGAGTTGCGACTGCCCATCGCGGCGCAGAAGGACGCAGAAATTGTCAAACCAGGTGATCACACCCTGCAATTTCACACCATTGATCAGAAAAATTGTGACGGGAACTTTCGTTTTACGCACATGATTCAGGAACGCATCCTGAAGATTCTGTCTGTCCGAAGCCATTATTCTTAATCTCGCTGTTGTGTTTCGCGGTTGCGGACCAACCCGACCTGTTGGGTGATTATGTCGCGGGTGAGCAGGAGTTTCCACCGAAAAAACTTCTCATCGTTAAATACTGTCAAGTCTAGTTGTCACTTTCGCCACAGGTCTCGCGTAAAAAGTGCAATGATGGCCAGCGTTTCCAAACGTCCCAGCACCATCGCCGCACAAAGTACCATTTTCGCGCTTGCGTTCAGTTCGGCCAGACGGATTGGTGTCTCTGCGGCCACCTCGATAAGCGGCCCGGTTGTGGACAGCATCGCGACGGACAACACCAGCGCCTGATCGAATGGCACATGCATTGCGGACAGTGTGACGCTAACCAGCGCCAGAGACAAGGCAAAAAGCATGAAAAACACCCAAGCAATGAAAGCGCCGTCTTTTTGGATACGCTGTTGCGGCCCACCCTGGCTGGAAACCGATGACGGATGCACCAAGCGCTCCATCTCGCGCAGGCCATTGAGGTAGAGCGCATAGACCCGCAGCAATTTGACCCCGCCCGCGGTTGTGGCCACGCCGCCACCGATCAGAGCCAGGCCCATCAGGATCAAACCCGGCGTGTTGAGCCCGGACCAGGTTTGCGAAGTCGCCCAATCGGCGCTTTGAAAACCGGTGGTGCTGAGGAAGGACAAAACCGTGAACAGCGCCCCCCACAGCGCATGCAAGGCGGTGGCCAGCGTGTCGGGGCCTTCGACATCCAGCGTGGCGATCCAGTGACGCATGAACAGCAGCAGTGGAATCGCGGTGATGATCAGCAGACCGATGCGCAACTCGGGATCACGATCCAGCCGCGAGTACCCCCGCGAGGCGGTGTCGGTGGAAAAGGTCAGCCGCGACAGCGCAAAGAACATGAACACAAACAGCACCATTTCGCCGGGCACGCCGGATTGCGCGTGTTCCAGCCCGCCAACCGGCGAAATGCCCGAGGTGGCCATCACCGACATCGCGTGGCTGAGCGCGCTGAGCGAGTCTTCGCCAAAGATCAACAGCATCACCCAGATCACCCCGGTCAACCCGCCATAGATCGGCGCCAGCGTTTTGGTGATGCGCAGCAGGCGGCGGCGCGGATCGGCGCGCTCCATTCGCATCGGCCCGTCAACGGCGCGCCCCGGTTCGCCGCGGGTTGTGATCTCGAACCCGCCCAGCGAAAGCGGCGCCAGAATGGCCGAAGCCGCAACCCACATCAAAAAGCCGCCCATCCAGCCAACTTGCGCGCGCCACAGATGCAGCGACGGGTCCAGACGGCCGGGCGTGTCAAACAAGGTGGCGCCGGTGGTGGTGACCGCGCTGACCATTTCGAAATAAGCGTTCAGATAGGTCGTGGTCTGCAACGCGTTGTGAAACGGCAGCGCCAGAAACAACGGCAGCACCGCGAATGTGGCCAGCAGTGACAGCAATTGCCCCAGAGTGCCGTGACGCGGTGTGCGTTTGCCCAAAGCCAGCGCGATCAAGGTGACCAAAATCAACCCCAGCGTGCCGGCATAAAAGAACGATTGCGACGGCGGATGATTGTCGCGCACCAGCGCATAGGTCGCCGGAAGGTACATTGATACCGCCGATATCCCCCAAATCAACAAGGACAGCGGC
This sequence comes from Sedimentitalea sp., assembly GCA_045105075.1. GTDB lineage: Bacteria > Pseudomonadota > Alphaproteobacteria > Rhodobacterales > Rhodobacteraceae > JBGCDD01. The sequence goes on from JBGCDD010000107.1 coordinate 3,141, forward strand.
AACCGCATCAAAAGTCCGTGCTGATCCGGCCGGCTCATCGGTTCAGAAAAAGTCGATCGAGACCTGCATCAGCCTCTCGACCTCGGGCACGTCTGCGGCCATCGCAAACAGGGCAACCACGTCGCTTTCTTCAATGCGCAATGTCCCGGTCGGGCGCACGACCTTGCCCTCTTTCATCACGGCCCCGACCAACACGCCTTCGGGGAAATCAATGTCGCGGATCATCTGACCGGCCATGGGCGAGGTCGACAGCACCTCGGCCTCGATCACCTCGGCCTCGGCATCGCCAATCGAATAGACCTGACGCACGCGGCCATGGCGAATATGGCGCAGGATCGAGCTGACCGTGGTGGCGCGCGGGTTGATATAAGCGTCGATGCCCAACGGCCCCATCAACGGCACCAGCGTCGGATCATTGATCAACGCCACCGCAAACGGGCAGCCTTCGGCCTTGGCGCGCACCGCCGCCAGCATGTTGGTCTTGTCGTCATCGGTCACCGCCAGCATCGCATCCGCGCGCGCAATCCCGGCCTCGGCCAGCAACGCCGAATCCAGACCATCGCCATGCAGCACAATCGTGCGCTCCAACGCCTGCGCCGCGATCTCGGCACATTTGCGCGAGCGTTCGATCACCTTGGCGCGGATCCGGCTTTGGCCTTCCTCCAATGCGCGCGCAACCGTCAGACCGACATTGCCGCCCCCTACAATCACCACACGCTCCTGTTTCTTCTGAGTCTTGCCGAAAATCTCAAGCGTGCGCGCAGTGTCATCGGCATGGGCAAACACATAGCAATCATCGCCGGCAAACAGCTGATCATCCGCCTCGGGCGCAAACAAGGACCCCTCGCGGCGCACCCCCACCACAATCGAGCGCAGCGTCGAAAACAGATCGGTCAACTGACGCAGCGGCGTGTTGATCACCGGACAAGACTCGTCAATCGTGATGCCCAGCAACTGCGCCTTACCGCCCATGAAACGCTCTGTGTCAAAGGCCGCCGGCGCCGACAGGCGCTGCATTGCCGCCTGCGCCACTTCGCGCTCGGGGCTGATTACCACATCAATGGGCAAATGATCGCGCCGGTACAGATCAGAATAAATCGCCGTCAAATACGACTGACTGCGCAGCCGCGCAATCTTGCGATTGATGCCAAACACCGAATGCGCCACCTGACAGGTCACCATATTGACCTCGTCCGAATGGGTCGCCGCAATGATCATATCCGCATCATAAGCGCCCGCACGCTCCAGCACATCCGGGTAACTTGCAAAGCCTGCAATGCCCTGCACATCCAGCGTGTCCGTGGCGCGGCGCACCAGATCGGGGTTGTTGTCGACAACCGTGACATCATTCAGCTCGCCCGAAAGATGCCGCGCAATCTGCCAGCCCACCTGCCCGGCTCCGCAAATGATGACCTTCATGCTGTCTCACTTTGTGGTCGCATCAGACGTTTTTGCATGACAGATGCCGCTTGGTCGGTCAATTCAATTGTCAAAGCCCAGGTGGCCGGCTTTCCTGTCGACTTGAGACACCTTTTGATCTTCGTCATGCTCAGCGCCTGCACGGCCTACGACATAGTCGGGCACAAACAAGGCGTCCCCCTCGCCACCTGGCACGCCGATCAAAATGAATGTATAACTGGCCGCGCCTACACCCCGGAAGGATGGCAAGCCGAGGACGATTGCCTCACGCAAAAAGGCTACACAATTGAAGTGCTTTTCTATTGCTCATCCCATCTGCGCCGCCGTGCCGCTGGATCTTTGCCGCCAACAGTACCGCCGCTCACAAGACGCTCATGCTTGCTGAGCGCCGCAGATCGCCAAGCCTACATCCACACGCCTTACCTGATCCCGCCAAACCCACCGTCCCCATAAATCCTGCCGTTTTCCTCTTGCCCTAAATATCTCGGGGGAGCCGCCGCAAGGCGGTGGGGGCAGAGCCCCCTTACCCGGTTATTCAGCCGCTTCTTGGGTCTCATGAGGTTCCTCATCCACATGGGCCACGCGCGCGCCCGATTTGGTCGAGGTCACAACCCCAAGCGATTTCAGCTTGCGGTGCAGCGCGCTGCGTTCCATGCCGACAAAAGACGCGGTGCGGCTGATATTGCCACCAAAGCGGTTGATCTGGGTCAGCAGGTATTCACGCTCAAACGCTTCGCGGGCCTCGCGCAGCGGCAGGGTCGCCAGCGCGCCCGACAGCACAACCCGACCCTCTTCGCCAGCCTTGTCGTCTTCGGTGGGCAATTCGCGCGCCTCGATTGGGCCATTGCCTTCGCCCAGAATCAACACGCGCTCGATCAGGTTTTTCAACTGACGCACGTTGCCCGGCCAGATCATGGTTTGCATCAACGTCACCGCCTCTTCGCTGAGCGGGCGCAGCGGCAGCCCTTGCGCGGCATTGCACGCGGCAATGAAATGCTCGGCCAGCACCGGAATGTCTTCGCGGCGTTCTTCCAGCGAGGGCACCGGGATTGGCACCACGTTCAGGCGGTGAAACAGCTCCTGGCGGAACCGTTCGGCGCGGATTTCAAGGTCCAGATCCCGGTTGGTGCTGGAGATCACCCGCAGATCGACGCGCACTTTGTCAGTACCGCCCACCCGCTGGAATTGCTGATCCACAAGCACCCGCAGAATTTTGGATTGCGTGCCCAGCGGCATATCAGCGACTTCGTCAAAATAGATCACGCCTTCATGGGATTGCTCCAACAGGCCCGGCTCGATCCCTTTTTCTGCACTCTCACGGCCAAAGAGCACAGCTTCCATCCGTTCCGGCTCAATGCTGGCGGAGGAGACAGTGACAAACGGACCATTTGCGCGGTTTGAATGTGCGTGAACGAAGCGCGCGGCCACTTCCTTGCCGGCCCCAGCTGGCCCAGTCAGCATGACCCGGCCATTGCTATTCGTGACCTTTTTCAACTGCCCCGTCAGCGTCTTGTAGGCTGTCGATTGCCCAATCATCTCGGCGGCGACAGCGTCCTTGCGACGTAACTTGCTGTTCTCATGCCGCAAGCGCGAGGCTTCCATGGCGCGGCTGACAACAACCATCAGCTGGTCAATGTTGAACGGTTTTTCGATGTAGTCGTAGGCCCCTTGCTTAATGGCCGCGACCGCGATCTCGATGTTGCCATGCCCCGAAATGATAATAATCGGCACATCCGGATGCGAGCGGCGCACCGATTTGAGGATGTCGATGCCATCCATATCGCTGTCTTTGAGCCAGATATCGAGGATCATCAGCGCGGGCGCTTCGTCCTCAATTGCTTGCATACAATCCTCAGAGCTACC
>JBGCDD010000108.1:0-5837 GCA_045105075.1 Sedimentitalea sp.
ATGGTCCGCGCAACCCGCTTCAGCTGGCTTCCGGGCGCGCCTGTGACACGCTCGACTTCCTCGGGGTTCCACTTGGCCGCTTCTTCCTTGATCTGGTCCATGCCCCAGACACGGGTGCGGATGAATTCGACATCCTCCCAACCGTTGTCAAAGATGTGCCACAGAATGCCCCAGACCAGCGCCACGTCCGTGCCGGGCCGGAAGCGGACATATTCATCCGCGTGGGCCGCCGTACGCGTAAAGCGTGGGTCACACACAATCACAGGGGCGTTGTTTTGCTCTTTGGCCTTCAGCAGGTGCAGCAGCGAAACGGGGTGCGCTTCGGCCGGGTTACCACCGATGATAAAGATCGCCTTGGAGTTGTGGATGTCGTTGTACGAGTTCGTCATCGCACCATAGCCCCAGGTGTTGGCAACACCGGCAACTGTGGTCGAGTGACAAATCCGCGCCTGGTGGTCCACGTTGTTTGTGCCCCAATAGGCGGCAAACTTGCGGAACAAATAGGCCTGTTCGTTGTTGTGCTTGGCCGAACCCAGCCAATAAACGCTGTCAGGTCCGCTTTCTTCGCGGATCTTCATCATGCCGTCGCCGATATCGTTGATCGCCTGATCCCAGCTGATGCGCTTCCACTCTCCGCCCTCTTTTTTCATCGGGTACTTGAGGCGGCGTTCGCCGTGGGCGTGCTCGCGCACAGCCGCACCTTTGGCACAGTGAGCGCCCAGGTTGAACGGGCTGTCCCAGCCGGGCTCTTGACCCGTCCAGACGCCGCTTTGCACTTCGGCAATCACCGAACACCCAACCGAACAGTGGGTGCAGACGGTTTTGACAAGATCCACAGCACCGGCGGCCGCACTGGCCGCATTGGCCTGTGTTACGGTGCCACCTGTGGCGCTGATGGCGGCAAGCCCGCCAATCGCAAGTCCGGATCCGCGCAAAAACGCGCGGCGATCGACGGTTTTCTCGCCGATATCAGACAGGATACTTGTCCGCTGGGGGCGTCGCGCAACCCCGTTGGTCTTTTTCCTAAGCATGTTTCGTTCCTCCCTGGCTTCGGCGCATGCGGCACCTCAGCTTGGTCTATTTTGTCCTTGGCTTTCTGGGCGTCACGCAACCGTCGGCCTTGGATGTGGTGGTCTGTCCTAAAAGCGGGCAGATTCGAGATAGGCGCGGATGTGCGCGGTGTCCTGCAGACGGGTTTCGTCTGTCGGCAGGTCAGCGGCCTGGGCTGATGTGCCCACCGCTGCGGCAGCCACGGCAGCCGGAGCTGTTGTTGTCGCCATTTTTAGGAAATCGCGGCGGCTGGCGCCATCTTCCTTCTTCGTGCTCATCGGATCGTTTCCTCCTCCGGTTTCGCGTAATGTGCCCTGGGGCACGGGGTTTGTTGTCTTTGCCTTTCGGCACGCTGTTTGTGCCTTGCGGCACGCGGGTGTTGGCTTGGCGCCCTAACTGGCCGCCATCTTGAAACTCATACGTTCGATTTCGATGAAATGGCGCCCTGCGGCCCCAAGCGAGGCATAAAGCACCGACGTTTCGGCCGCCTCGAGATCGGTGAAAAAATGGCCGGCCCACGGACCGATATGTTTGGACCAGAACGTCTTTTGCGCCTCAAGCGGGGCCGGTGGGCCAAAACGGTCGACGATCATGCCGCCCATCATTTCCATCAAGGAGGCGATATTGTCCTCGGGCTCATAGACATTGGGCGCCCGGGTAATGCCGCGCGCGGCCATGTCCATGCGCAACTGTGCCAACGGCTTTTCGTTCAAAAACCCGGTCAGGTAATAACTGGCATAAGGCAGCAATTCGCCGCGCCCGACACCGATGAACAGCGCGTTGAATTCACGCTCGGCAGCGGCAGGTTTGGTCACCCGTGCCACCCGCGCCAGCGCCGAAATCGCCTGTCCCAGTTCTGTGTCATCGCCGGTTAAACCTGCGGTTTGCTCAAGCAGCATCTGATCCGGTGGGGCCGACAGCATCAAGCCGAGATAGTTGTAGAAATCCGCGCGCAGCCGGTCTTCCTGCGTGATGTCCAGCGTTTGCGTCATGACAGCTCCCTTGCGGATACACTACCCGGCTCGGGATCAAATTCAATCCGCATACGGCGGTGCACCGGTGCGACAAAATGCGTATCCGACTGATTTTCTTGGGTTTCATTCTGCAGTGCAGCATGGACTGGCGCGGGCTCTGGGTCCGCAATTGGCGCAGGCTCCGGCGGGCGCACGGCCATAACGGGCGGCTCTTCAACCGGGGCAACGGGTGCGTCATCCTGCGCGATCTCGGCGTCTTTTTCCGCCTGCTGGCGCGCCATTTCTTCGATATGAGCCAACATGCCTTTGCCAACCTGATAGGCGGTTTGCAGGTTTTCGACCACCGTGGCGCTGTCGGTGAAATCCTCGCCGTAGTCAACCAGGCCATCAACATGGGCCAGCATCGGGTTCATCCGCCACAGCTGGCGCAATGCGCGGCGTCGCAACCGATCTGGCACGGCCTTGGACATAAAGGCAGAAATGTCATCCCCCGTGGCCAGACTGTCAGGATCGGGCAACTCAAGCTCGGCCAGAATCTCGGCGTCGCTCTTGTCTTCCAGCGCGACCTGCGCAGCTTTGGTTTCCAGGTGCGCGGCAGCCTTGGCCTCTGCTTCGGCTTCGGCCTGAACGGCGGCGCGACGGCGGGACCACAGATCGCTCATTGCAAAATCCGTTTGGGCGCGCGGTACACGTCCGACGTCTGGCGAATACGCGGATCACCCTTGCCATCTTCGGTCAGATCAACCCGTTTACGGTCGCGTTTGCGTTTGATAAAGGTCTCGTCCTCGTGATGCTCCAGCACGAAATCGCGGATCAGCGCGATCAGCCCTTCGCTCATCGCCACTTTTTCCACGATATCTTCGCCATTGTCGGCGTAATCCTGCCCCTCATAGGGCGAGGCCGTAACCAATTCGGCGCTGATCCCGGCCTCGTTGGCGTCGTTTTCGCGCAAAATCACATAGATCGCCGGGATCTGATCCGAAAGGTTGGTCAGATAGGCCTCGGTGTCGGTGGTATAGAGCATCAAGGGCAGGGTGGCGGCGTGATATTCCACGGCGTCCCCTTCGCGGCGCAACTCGCTCCAGTGCGCAGGGCCCGCACCTGGCAACACGGCGACGGCGCGCCAGTTCCACTTTGCCCAACGCGTGACGCCGGGTGTTTTGCGCACCACCACGCCAAGCGGAATTTCCATATGCCGAGCGGTTGTGCCCACGCCGACTCCCATATCAGTTTCGGTAGACTATGGCGTACCGATGCCCTTGCGCCAAGCTTGAAGATCGTGTTTCGACCCCGTCGGCATAATGCTTTGGTCTCAATTGTCATCATAGCAGGCTTTCAAGCCTTGCAATCTATGCGATGGACCCATCGCAGCAGCGCCCGGGGGTTACCTTGGGGCGGGCTTTTGGCTAGGGTGCGCGAAGGGGACAGGGATAATATGGCTAAGTCATTGATATTATGCGACTGCGCAGGCAGTCAGCAGGTAGATCGCGGTGCAATCGAAACCGGGTGCGGGGTGTCGTGTTCGAAGGTTTTCACCGCATTGTGCACCGCGCAACTGGATCACGCGGCCGAGGCCCTGCGGGCAGGAGATGCGGTGATTGCCTGCGCTCAGGAGCAGACTGTTTTCATGGAATTGGCCGAGGAGCTGGGCGTTGACAGCCCCGGTTTTGTCGATCTGCGCGACCGGGCGGGGTGGTCCGATGATGCGCCTGTGGTGGGGGCCAAGATGGCCGCGCTTGCCGCCGAGGCATTGCTGCCTGCGGCCCCGGTTCCAGCGCTGGATGTGGTGTCGCACGGCACCTGTCTGATCTTTGGTCCCGCCGATGTTGCGCTGACGCTTGCGGCGCAATTGGGCGATGTTCTGGCTGTGACAGCCTTGATCACCGATGGCGGCGACTTGCCCGTTGAACGACGATTTGATGTCATGCGCGGGCGCATCCACAGTGTGCGCGGCGCTTTGGGTGGGTTCGAGGTGCGTATGGACGCGGTGGAACAGCTGATGCCGGGCGGGCGCGGTGCGTTTCAAACCACGCCGCCGCGTGACGGTGCGCGCTCAACCTGCGATATCGTGCTGGATGTCAGCGGCGCGCCGGCTTTGGTGGCGGCCCCGCACAAACGCGAGGGCTATTTGCGCGCCGATCCCCGAGATCCGCTTGCCGTGGCGCGATTGGGGTTCGAGGCCGCGCAACTGGTCGGCACCTTTGAAAAACCGCTCTATGTCGCGCTCGACGAAACCTTGTGTGCGCATTCGCGTGCCGGGCAGTCTGCGTGCAGCAATTGCCTTGATATCTGCCCGACGGGTGCGATCACCTCAAACGGGGATGCAGTCGCGATTGATCCGATGATTTGCGCCGGTTGTGGCGCTTGCGCGGCCTTGTGTCCGTCGACCGCGATCACCTATCAGGACCCACCATTGGCGCAGCTGATCAAGCGGATGCAGGTGTTGGCCAGCACATTTGCGTCTGCGGGTGGAACCACGCCGCGCCTGTTGGTGCACGATGCGCATGGGGCCGAGATGATCCGCCTGGCCGCCCGGTTCGGGCGTGGTTTGCCTGGCGATGTGATCCCGTTCGAGCTGGAGGTGATTTCCGGTTTTGGCCACGCGGAAATGCTGGCGGCACTGGCCCAGGGTTTCGCCCATGTGGATGTGCTGATGGCCCCCACCACCGAAACCGAGGCATTGACCCGCGAATTGGCCCTGGCAAGCGCTATCGCTGGCGATGGGCGCATCGCGCTGATCGATACGCCGGACCCGGATCACATGAGCAACGTGCTCTACGGCGCTGAAAAAGCAGATGTTTCCGTCGATCCGGTTTTGCTGCTGGGCAACCGACGTCAAGTTGCGCGGCTTGCGGCCAAGGCGTTGAACACAAACGCCGCGCCGCTCGATTTGCCCGCTGGTGCGCCTTACGGCGCGGTGCTGGTTGATACCGATGCATGCACGTTGTGTTTGTCCTGTGTGTCGCTGTGTCCGTCCGGCGCGCTGGTGGACAATGAAGACATGCCCCAGCTGCGCTTTCAGGAAGATGCGTGCCTGCAATGCGGCCTGTGCGCCAATATCTGCCCGGAAAACGCCATCACGCTGAAACCGCAATTGGACCTCAGCGACGCCGCGCTGACCCAGACCGTTCTCAACGAAGAAGAGCCCTTTGCCTGCGTGGACTGTGGATCCCTGTTCGGGGTCAAGTCCACGGTCGAGCGGATCATGGAAAAGCTGTCAGGTGTGCATCCGATGTTTGAAACCTCAGCGCAGGCGCGGATGATCCAGATGTGCGACAATTGCCGGGTGAACGCGCAGTTTCACAGCGAAGACAATCCGTTCAAAGGCGCCGACAAACCCCGGGTGCGTACCACGGATGACTATTTCAGCAAGCGCAAGGATCACTGAGTTTGCAGCGGCGCGCCCAGATCTGCGGCCTCAATGCCGTTGACGAAAGCCAAGATCGCCTCGAACGCGTCCTGATCAAATTCGATCGGAACAATCGGCGAGGGCAGATCAATCGGGAACGGCTCGGTCAGGTCGGTGATTTGGGTGAACGCGCCGTGGGGCGCCAGCACATAAAACGTCTGAAACCGGATGTCCCAGTCGGACAAGGCGCGCAGCACCGGAAAGGACGGGCTGGAGCCAAGGCCGCTCATGCGGTTTTCCGGCCCGATCACATGACAGCGCCCGCAATGGGTCAGCGCCAGTTTGCCGCCGCGCGCCGCATTGCCGTCAAAAATCGCCTCTTCCACCTCTTCGACCACTTCAAAGGCCGAGCTGAACAGTTGCACGCCATCGGGTTGAAAACTGTCAACGGTGCGTTTGCCGAT
>JBGCDD010000109.1:0-37391 GCA_045105075.1 Sedimentitalea sp.
TGTGCCACAGGGGGCTTTTGCCCAGGCGCAGGCGCGCGCGCTATGTGCCTATTTGTGTGCCACCGTTCATGTGGCCTTTGCGCATATCAAACGCGGTCGCCGGTGGGCAGATGGCGACGATACGCTGCATGATATGCGCGGTGTCGCGGCGCGAAATCTGCGCGATTGTGCGGCCTTACTGGAAAGTCAGCTGGCTCTTGACCCTTGGGCGTTGGGCAAGGTGTACAGCTTTTGCGACCCCTATCTGTTCCTGCTGGATCGCTGGTTGGCTGCTGGTGATGTGTCGCTGGCAGACTATCCCAAACTTGCCGCCCATCACCGCACAATGCAGGCGCGCCCGGCGACCCAAACCGCGCTGGCGCTGCATGGGCTGATGGGCGCGGCGGACGGGGCATAAAACCACGCTCATTGCGCAGGACTTTGGGAGTGCGCCGCTTTATACGTTTTGGAACGCCAGAGCCGACGTTCAACGCAAAGAGAGGCCGATGTGACAGCAAAATCCAACCCAGACCTGCAACAGATGCTGAACGCGCGCTATAGTGATGCGCCTTTGCTGGACGCAGACGCGCCAGACAGCGCGGTGCTGGCGTCGATGCTGCAACGCGGGTCGTGCCGCGATTTTCTGGACCGCCCGGTTCCGGATGCTTTGCTGGGGCTGTTGTGCGCCACGGCCTTTGCCTCGGCAACCAAAAGCGATCTGCAACAGCGCGACATTGTTTTGCTGCACGCGGCGTCTCAGCGCGAAAAGCTGGCCGAGTTGGTGGCAGGGCAGGCCTGGGTCGCGGGGGCGCCGATGATTGCGGTGTTTTGTGGCAACAACCGGCGTCAGAGGATGCTGCATGACTGGCACGGCGTCGAATTTGCCAACGATCATCTGGATGCGTTTTTCAATGCGGCGGCCGATGCGGCGATTGCTTTGGGCGCGTTTGTGACCGCGGCCGAGGCGCTGGGGCTGGGGTGTTGCCCGATCAGTGCCGTGCGCAACGAGGCGGCGGCCGTGTCGCAATTGTTGGAGCTGCCGGATCACGTGTTTCCTTTTGCCGGGCTGGCGATTGGCTTTCCCAATCAGGCGCCTGAGATTTCCAAACGATTGCCGCTGGGGGTCACGTGCCATGTTGATCGCTACCGCGAGGACGATCTGCAGGCCGCCGTCACTGGCTATGATCGCGACAGGGCGCAGAGCCAGCCCTATGCAAAGCAACGGTTTCCCGAGGTGTTTGCCGACACCTCAGACTATGGGTGGTCGCAGGACAAAGTGCGCCAATACAGCCAACCGGAACGCGCCGATTTTGGCGCTTTTGTGCGCGCCAAAGGCTTCCGTCTGGAGTGAGCCCAGAGCGGGTTTTAGGGTTCGTCGGGAGTCGGGCCGGGGGGTTTGGTGTTGGCGGTGGCATCGTGGGCGGCGGCGCTGACCGCCTTGCGCTGATCTTCGTTTAGCGTTTCGTCGCCGGCGATTTCGACTTTGACATTGCGCTCGGCCATGCGGATGCCGTTGGCCTCAAAGATATCGCGCACCCCTTGATAGGCATCGCGGCGCACCAGCCATTGCTCGCCGGGGCGGGTCATGAACTTGACGCCGACGACCATATTGAACTCCTCCATCCGCCGCACGCCCTGTGATTTGAGCGTTTCGAGAATGCCGTGGCCGTAATCGGGGTTTTCCTTGAGCTGCGCGCCGACCTGTTTGATCAGCTTTTTCACCAGCTTCAGATCGGTGTCGAAAGGCACGCGGAATTCCAGCTTCATGATCACCCAGTCGCGCGAATAGTTGGTCATGGATTTCAGCTCGCCGAAGGGCAGGGTGTGCACCGCGCCCCGGTGGTGGCGAATTTGCAGCGACCGGATCGAGATCTTTTCGACCGTGCCGCGCAGCTGATCGATTTCGACATATTCGCCAACGCGGAAGGCATCGTCGATCAGGAAGAAGATGCCGGACACCACGTCCTTGACCAGCGACTGCGCGCCAAAGCCGATGGCAATGCCCAGAACGCTGGCACCCGCAAGGATCGGCGCGATGTTAACGCCAATCGAGGACAGGATCGACATGGTCACCATCAGCAGCAGGGTGACCATCAGCACCACCCGCAACAGCGGCAGCAACGTGGCCATGCGCGCTTCGGGGCCGGGGGCCGATCCGTCGGTGGGCGGGCGGTAGGCGTTCAGCCGGCGATCAATCGCGGTGCGCGCCCATGTCCACAGCAGATCGGCGATCAGCAAGGCGGCGGCGCTGTCCAGCAATACCGAAAACAGGCGCTGCATGACGGATGGGTTTTCGCTGCTTTCAAAGATGCCGATGTTCCAGATCAGCGCCAGCACAAAGCCCACCGAAATGATCGCCGCAAAGCGCACCAGACGCTGTGCAATCGGGCGGTAGGTCTCGTAGGGGTCGATGATTTCCACCACCTCTTCGGCGCTGTCGTCATCTGGTGTCGCGTCTTCGGACGGGGCGGCAACCGGGGCAGGTGGTTGGCTCGCCAGGTAGTCGGAAATCGCATTGTCAAAGGCCAGATCGACCCATGCGCGCAGCAATTTCAGCGCGATCAACAGCACGCCGACGCACAGCACGGTCCACATCAGCAGGCGCAGATCGAGCACCCACAACGCCAAGACCAGCACGATCAACAGGCTCAGGAACCCACGCCATTTGCGCGCCGGTTTTGAGCGTGCCTCCGGGGCGAGACGCCCGGCCAGAAAGAAACCCGCGTGCAGGCAAACCAGTGTAGTCAGCGCCACGATCAGCGCCAGCACAACCGACACCGCGAGCACCGCGTTTTCGCCACCCTGGGGTTGGAACACCTCGATGACCTGCTGAAACACATCGGTAAAGGCGATGGCTATGATCAGGACGGTAAACACCACAATGATCACACGTGCGAGCAAGCGCGCCATAGCGGTGCCCACAGGAACCAGCCGCAAACGGGGCACATAGGGCGCCAGAAACAGCAGCAGGGTTGTGCCGACAAACCGGATCGCCACGATAGCGATCAACAGGTTCAAAATCAGCGCAAACAGGATCGGGGGCCAGTCAAAGGCGGCAAAGGCGCCGATGCTGCCAACCGAAAAAGCCAGCAGCCCCGACAAGGCCAGTGCGGCGCGGGTGATCGCGGCCATGATGCGTTTGCCGGGGGTTTTGAACTGGGTGATCTCAAGGCGGCGACGCACCGGGTTGGTGTACTGGCGCAACAGCCATTCAAGACCGGCGCCCAGAAACAGGAAAATCAGCACGAAGGTCAGGCTTTGAACGCGGCGATTGTCGGTGACCTGTTCGCGCCAACGGCCCTGCATCATTTCGGGGGCCTGGCCCAGCCCCTCCCATGTGCGCACAAGCGCGCCGATGCGGGTTTTGGTGCGCAACACCACGGCGTCAAACTGGTCGCGCATGCTGGGCGTTTCGGCGACGGCCACGACCTCGGATTGATCGGCCTGTTGGCGCAGCCAGTCCTGAATGCGCGCGTCGCCCAGCAGGCGGGTGAACTCGTGCAGATCATTGCTGGACGGGGCCGCCACCGGGGTTTCGGTTTGGGCCGATGCGGGCGGTGACAGGGCCAGAACCAGCCCGCACAACAGCGCGAAGGCGGCGGTGCGCAGGGCGGTCATGCTGGAGCCTCGGTGGGTGTCGGCGCGTCCTTGGGTCGGGCGTCTTCAAAAGTGTAATCGGCGGGGTAAATCGCCTGTACCTCGACCTTGCCGCCGGTGGGTTTCAGCTGGCAGGCCAGTCGCGCGCCGTTGGGAGCGGCAACCCGGTAGAGGGTGCGCTGTTCCAGTTCGGACGGGTTGGGCAATGGAAATTCAGAGCGGATCACACGCACAGCGCAGGTGCCGCAGCGGCCACGCCCGGCGCAGAGATTGGCGTGCAACTGGTCGTTGCGTTCAAACCCGTTCAGCATGCTGAGCGCCGAGGTCGAGACCAGCTCGGGGCCACCATCGCGCACCAGCACGACCTTTTGTGTCTGTTGCGTGCTGCGTCGTACAATCCGTGCCACCAGCGTCAGCGCCGCCAGCAGGATCGAGCCGATGATCACCGCGTTGGTGGTTTGCTTGATCTGCGCAAACGGCACCGACACGTTTTCCGGCATCCCGGGGTTTTTCGCCAGATCGGTGCCCAGATTGGCCGAAATCAGCATTTCGCGCCCGGCCTCGGCATAGCCCAAAAGTGCTACAACCGGGACCAGAACGGCCAGCAGGTAGAGCCAGTTCAACACGCGCCCGGCGCTTTCCTTTGAACGCAGCCAGGTGAACAGACCGGCGCACCCATGCACCCAAACCACCGACAGCATCACCACCTGCATCAGACCAATTCCCGGCGCCTGCAGCCAGAACATGCGGATTGCGTCGCCGTAGCCCAAATGCAGCCCGGCATCGCTGGCCATGGAAATGCCAAGCGCGTGGGTGGCCAACAGCGGCACCACGATCACGCCGGTCAAAAGCTGCACGATGTCTTGGGTGTTGGTGCGCAGGGTCGGGCGTTGATAGATCGCCCAGAGCCCGAGAAAGAAGTGGCTGACAAGAGAGGCCATCAGCAAAAACCCGGTGATCGGGCCGGTCCAGACCCCCGACAGATAGGGGCGTGCAGCGTCCATGGCGTTGATCGAAACCAGACCCAGACTGAGGTTGCACAGATGGCTGGTCACAAAGGCCAGCAGGAACAACCCCGACCAGATGCGCACAGTGCGCACCACAATTGCGGCGGTCACCTTGGGTGTTGGGTTTTGCACTGTGCTGCTCCTTGTTCGCAAATACCGGCGCTACAAGGGCGGTGTTGGCCGCTGATTGGGTGATCCAGCATATTCATCTCGGTTTGCGCACACCTTGGCGCATTGTGGTCCGTCTGTGCAAGCTGCAAGACCGCATCAGACGGTTTGTTTTCTGGGCTGGTTGTTTTGCCAGAGGCGGTAGGCTTCGAGGCCGGCAAGCGGGACGAAATGCACCAGCGCCGGGCCGAGATTGTTGTGCACAAAGATCCAGTGCAGCACCGTGCCCAAAGCCGCCAGATAGACCCACCTTTGCAGGGTTTTCCATGCCGGGCCCATCGTGCGCACAGACCAGTCATTGGACGTCACTGCCAGCGGAATGAAGATGAAGAACGCCAGCCAGCCGGTCCAGATCCCAAGCGCCAAAGCCTCGCCCAGGATCGCGCGCAGACTGCCCATGTCGATGATGTAAAGCGCGGTGTGAAAGGCGCCGTAGCCAAAGGCGGCCACGCCGAAATAGCGCCGGCGTTTCATCATCCAACGCCAAAAGCCGGACCCGGGAAACAGCATCCGCATCGGTGTCAGGATCATCGCAATAATCAGGAACCGGGCCGAGAATTCGCCAGTCGGATGCAGCAACATTTCGGTGACGGGTTTGCCCTCGGGACCGGGTTGACCTGCGAGTAAGGCCAGCACCATCGGGACCGATGGCAGTGCCAGAAGCGCCCAGATAAAAGCGCGGGAATCGCGTGCACGTTTGAACATGTTGGCCCTCTGAAATGTCGCAAGGTCTTTGGTGTTAAACGTAGGGGCGCGGCGGTTCCGTCGCCGGTTTGGCAGATTTTTTTGCGGTGGGTTGGCCGCCAGCCACAGCCAGCGGCCCAGTCGCGGTCGAGGTCGCGGTCGAGGTCGCGGTCAGCGGGTCCAGTATTGCGAAATCAGCGTGAGCAGGAAGTCGCCCGTGTAGCCGGGGAATTCGGCCTTGAGCTGTGCCATTGCATCATCCGGGGTGGCGGCGTTGGTCATCGCGTCATCCAGCACCCTGATATAGGCAATGGCCGTGTCCAGATCGCCGCGCGTTGTGGGCAGGCCGTGACCCACCAGCAGTGTGTCAAAGGCCGGATCATCGCGCATCTGTTCCAGCGTTGCGATCCAGTTGGCGCGGTCGGAGCCTGGCGCAAAGTACACGCCATTGTAGACAAGATCCTGCACGATCGCGACCTGCTGATCGGGCAAAACCGTGACCAGCATGTGCGGTGCTTCGTTGTTTTTGTAGTGGCGGAATTCGACTGGAACGCCCGACATCTGGGTCAGGCCTAGGGTCACATCGGGGCCGTTCAGGACATTTGTCGGCTCGGGCCAATTGCCCCCGGTGCCTTCGCTGCGCAAGGCGTCGCGCACGTCGGGCAGGGTGGCAAAGTTGATGTCCTGCAGGGTTGACGCACCGCCCCAGTGATCGGGGTGTTCGTGGCTGATCACGGCCATGCCAACCGGTTTGCCGGTAGATGCGATCAGGGTGGCAACCTCCTGAGCGGTGGGCGGCAGCATGGTCGCATCAACAACCAACAGCTGATCGTCAAATTCAACGATGTGCGAGGTCACATGCACGGCCTGGGCGGGCGAGACATAGGTGTGAAAACGCACGCCGCCTTTGGCAAAGCTGTGCACAGTGCCTGAGGGCATCGCACTCTGGGCCTGCGCCATGTTGGGGGTTGCGGCGCCACGCAACAGAGCGGCAGCACCAACCGTCAAAGTGGCGCCTTTCAAAAGCGCGCGGCGGGACAGGGAATTGGCTTGGGTCATGGAGATCTCTCATGCTTGAGGTGTCATGCAGCGCGCTGCTATTTGCGGGTCGAAATCCCCCGAAACGCGAACCGGGCAATTTGGTGGTGCTAAAGAAATAGACAGGGCGGATCGTTTCGATTACCCATTAATTTTCGTCATCACTGTTCTAAGATTTGGAAATATGAGCGATACCTATCGGGGTCTTGCGGTCTTTGTGGCCGTTGCCGAGGCCGGCAGTTTCAGCGCGGCGGGCCGGCGGCTGAAGCTGTCGACATCGGTGGTCAGCCACCATGTGTCCAAGCTTGAGGCCAGGTTGGATGTGCCTTTGTTCTTTCGCTCGACCCGGTCTTTGTCGCTGACCAGTGAAGGGCGCCAGATTCTGGGTTCTGCGCGCCGCATGGTCGCCGCCGCAGATGAGGCGTTGGATGCGCTGTCGGATCATGGCTCGCAACCGGTTGGCGCTCTGCGCATCACGTTGCCCGCCTTTGGAACCAGCAGCCCGGTGCATCAGGCCGTTTGGCGTTTTGCCCATACTTATCCGATGGTTGCCCTGTCGGTGCACAGCAATGACCGGCCCGTTGATCTGGTTGCGCAGGGCTATGATTTGGCGATCCGTCTGGGCACTCTGACCGACAGTGCATTGAAAAATCGCCGGATCGGGGTGTTTCATCGCAAGCTGGTGGCGGCGCCGAAATATCTGGACCGTCACCCGCCGATTGAGACGTTGGATGCGCTGATGGCCAGTGATTTTCTGGCGCTGGCGATGTTGCGCACGTCGTTTACCATCAGCCGGGGCGGTGAAGATGTGACCGTGGCTCCGCACAACATTCGCCTTGAGCTTGATTCCGTGACGACCTGCAAAGCGGCCACTGTCGCCGGGCTGGGGGTTGCTCATTTGCCGCTGGACGAGATCGAGCCCGAGCTGCAAACCGGCAAGTTGGTCGAGGTGCTGCCGGACTGGTCGTTGCCGAGTTTTGGCATCTATGCGGTTTGGCCGGATTCAGGTCCGCAAAAGAAGCTGACCCGGCGGCTGATCGATTTTCTGGCCGATTACTCGGAACCGGGCTGACATTACGGCACCTCGTTTTCGCGTTCCCATTGCTTGTGTAGTGTTTCGCGCGTGTCGGTAAAATGCGCGCCCGTGGGGGTGCAGTGCGTGATCCGGTCAATTCGAAAATGCCGGAACCCGCCGCGCAGATCGCACCATGCGGCCAGCAGGATGGCGTCGATATAGTACACCAAGGCCAACGGCTTGATATCGCGGGTCGTGCGCCGGTCTGCTCCATCCAGATAGGTGATGTTCAGCACGGCATCTTCGCGGATGAAACGGCGAAAGGCGCTGGCCTCGAAAACCGGGTTTGGAATGGTGTTCCAGCGCGAAACATGCAGCGGCGGCGCGCGTTGGGCCTCGTGTGGCAGCACGTCGGAAATTTTGCCCGCGGCACTTTCGGCGGCGCGTTGCAGCCCAAGATCACCGGTGCGCCCCAGCAAGGCTAGCCCGACGACAATCGCTTCGATCTCGTCTTGTGAGAACATCAGAGGCGGCAGATCAAACCCGGATCGCATGACGTAACCAAGGCCCGCTTCGCCTTCAATCGGCAGCCGCATCGCCTGAAGCGCCACCATATCGCGATAGATCGTGCGCTTGGTCACTTCGAGGGTCGTGGCGATCTGATGCGCGGTCACCGGGCCGTCGGCGTGGCGCAGGATCTGGATGATTTCAAACAGGCGAGTCGATCTGGGCATGGCTGACATTACCACAAAGACTGCTGACACCCTGTTGTCAGCAGCGACATGATAGGCCCAAAAAAATCGGAGGACTGAGATGATCAAGTATTACTATCCCAATGGCACCTATTGCTATCGCGCGCTGCACACGACCCACGCGGTTTACCACTCGGAAGACGGCAAGTTGATTGCGCGCACCATGACCCCGGACAACAGCGAATTGTATGAATTCGAGATCACCGGCTTTGAATTGCTATCCACAGGAGTGCGCTATGACTGATTTGACCATTTTGCGCGACGGGTTTGACACAACGCCGATTCAGATGCAGCCGATGTGGTTGATCATGTTTCAGGCGCCATCAGAGGATCTGGATCGTATTTTTGATGCGGTTGTGGCGATTGTTCCGCTGGAGCAGGGCAAAACCGATCGCAACGGCTATCGTGCGCCGGGCGGGGTAGAGTATTATCGCCCGCGCGAAGGCACACCCACAGGGGCCGAGGACGACACGCGCCATCGTCCCGGTGTTGATGAAATGCGGTTTTACCTGCCCCGCGACACCAAAGTGCTGAACGACGTGATCGAGGCGATCTATGACGTGCATTGTTACTATGAACCGGTGATCACCGTGACCGAAGTGCTGCGCGGTCTGGGCAAAGGTCTGGATGATCGCGACAATCCGCATCGCTGGTGGAACAAGGCGGGCGATTGGAAGACCTGACACGCGTGGCTTGAATTCCGCGCCGGGTGTTGCAAGATGCGGGTGTCTGAACCCGAGGTCCGATTGCGATGTTTCTTCCTGTTAACCACGCCGAACACGCGACAGATTTGCCCCGACATTGCAGTTTTGCGCCGGGTGATTGGCGCAAGCTGGCGCAGTTTTGGCACCCTGTCGCCTTTGCCCACGAGGTGAAAGACCAACCGCTTGCGGCGAGGTTGCTGGACGTGGATCTGGTGATCTGGCGGACGGGCGATGGTGTCAGTGTGGCGCGTGATCTGTGCCCGCACCGGGGCACCAAACTCAGCGCGGGGCGGGTCAGTGATGATCAGCTGGTTTGCCCGATGCATGGGCTGCATTTCAATGCGGCGGGGCAGTGCACCAAGATCCCGTCGAACCCGGATCAAACCGCGCGGGTGTCGCCGCGTTTGCGGCTGCAATCGCTGCTGGTTGAGGAACGGTTTGGCATCGTCTGGACCTGCCTGAGCGAGACGCCAATTTGGCCCCTGCCGGATTGGCCTGGCCTGCGGGATGAGGCTCTAAAGCGCGTGTTTATGCCTTCTGACACCTGGAATGCGGCGGCCAGTCGGCATGTTGAGAATTTTAACGACGTCGCGCATTTTCCGTGGGTTCACATCGGCACATTTGGCGGCAGCGAAGACGACCGGATCCCGCCCTATGACGTGGTGGAAACGCCCTATGGGCTGACGTTTGATCTGGGATATGACGAAGGCGGCAACCGGTTTCCCGATGATGTGCCGGGCGATACGCGCCACGTGGTTTATACCTATGAGCTGACGTTTCCGTTCTCAAGCCTGATCATCATTCAGCCCAATGACAGCTGGTATGTGCAGTATTTTGCCGACACTGTGTGCCCGGTATCTGCTTATGAGACCAAGATTTTTCAAATCGCCACCGACACAACTGGTGCCCCGGACGAGGATTTTCTGATCAAAGAAAGCCTGTTGATCAACGACGAAGACAAGCCCTATGTGGAAGGCCAGCGTCCCGAGGATTTGCCGCTGGGTATCATGGACGAAGTCCACATCCCCGCCGACAAAATGTCGGTGGCCTATCGGCGCGCCTTGGTTGACAAATTTGGGTTGGGCGCGCCGCTGACGAGTTAGGGCGTTGTCTTGCATCGCGGCTTTTGTGGGGCTTCGAAACGTTTCATGCCACCTCGCGCCCTGCGACCCAGGTGCCTTTGATGTCGCCGGGGGCTGCGCGCATGATGATTTTTTGCAGCAGATCATCAGGCGGGGCGTCGTAACCGCCCAGATCAGCGTCAGGCAGATCCACCAGGATCGCATCGAACTGCTGGCCTCTAGTGAAGGTTCCGATGGGCAGATCCAACACATCGCCGCCGCCTGCTGTTGCCAGCCAAAACGCATCGCGGAAATCGGCGCGGGTGTCTGGAACGCCGCGCGATTGTGGCTCTATTGCGGGGTTAGTGCCTGTTTCCATTAGGCGCGATGTGGTGACAACCGCGCGGGCGTTATCGAGCAGAAATGCGCTGGGGCCGCCGGAAATGTCGGTGCCAAGCCCAACGCGCACTGATTTTTCCAAAGCCCGGCGCAGCGGGAAAACCGCGCCACCAAAGAACACATTCGACAACGGACAATGAGCGATGCCTGCGCCGCGTGCGCGGATCAGATCCATATCGTCTTCGCTGATGAACCCGGCATGGGCCAACACGCTGCGCCGGGTCAGCAGACCAAAACTGTCAAGCGCTTTGGTGTCGCTCATGCCGCATCGGTCATGGACCGTGTTATGCTCCCAATCGCTTTCGGAACAATGGGTCTGGATCGCGGTGCCGGTTTTGGCGGCCAGTTCGCCCAAGCCCGCCAGCGCTTCGTCGGTGCAGGACGGAATGAAACGCGGCGTCACCACCGGTTCGACTAGCGTGTTGCCGGGCAGCGCGCGTACCGCGTCAATGAATTGGGCGGTGTCGCGCACCGAGGTTTCGGCGTCGGCGTCGCGATAATAGTCGGGGCAGCCTTCGGCGTGATCCATCGCAACGCGGCCAACCAGCGCGCGCTGGCCCTGATCAAGGCAGGTTTGCGCCAATGCCAGGCTTGCCGGTCCGTGGGTGGTGGCAAAGTAAACCGCCGTGGTGGTGCCAAGGGTCAAAAGCCGGCGCACAAGCGCGTCGTAGACACGGGTGGCAAAGGCCAGATCGGCGTACCGGGATTCGAGCGGAAAGGTATAGTGGAGCAGCCAGTCTTCCAGCGGGATATCAAGCGCGGCCCCCAACTGCGGGAATTGCGGCGCGTGAATGTGCAGATCGACCAGCCCCGGAATCATCACCCCCTTGTGGCGCAGATCAATGGCGTCGGGCGCAGATCCGCCCGGCGTGACAGACTGGATCGTGCCTGCGTCATCAACGCAGACGAGCGCATCCTCAATGCGCTCGATCCGGCCCCGTTCGGGGCTGTGGTACAGATGGGCCAGAAAGGCGGGCATCTTATTTCGGCAACCGGGTTTCGACGCCGGTCACCAGCCAGTCGATACCCAAAAGCGCGCCGTCTTCGATGGCCACTCCTGCTGCCAAACGCTCGGTTCCGTCCTGGTCGGTGATGGGCCCGGTGATCGGGTGAAACGTGCCGGCCTGCAATTTTGCGGTCGCATCCTGAATCAGAGCCAAGGTCGCGGGCGAGATCTTGTCAGACCAGCTTTTTACGTCGACCGACCCATCTGCCATGCCGCCCCAAAACGCTTCGCCTTCAAACGTGCCGTCCAACGTGGCCTGCACCGATTTGATGAAAAAGCTCGACCAATCGGCGACTTGCGAGGCCAGCAGCCAGTTCGGCGCGTATTCCTTCATGTCGGACGAGGTGTTGATCACCCAAACGCCTTCTTCCTCGGCGGCCGTCACGACCGATGGGGTGTCCTGGTAGAGGGAATAGATCACGTCAGATTTCTGGGCGATCAGGGCGCGCGCGCTTTCCTGGGCTTTGGGCGGATCGAACCAAGAGTTCAGCCAAACGACCTTGATCGCGGCGTCGGGGTTCACCTTTTGCACCCCCAGCGCAAAGGCGTTGATCATGCCGATGACCTCGGGAATGGCATAGGCCGCGACGATCCCGATTGTGTCGTTTTCGGTCATGTCACCGGCGGCCAAACCCACCAGATACGAGCTTTCGTAGTTGCGGCTTTGGAAGTTGGAAAAGTTCGGCGCCAGTTTGTAACCCGAGGCGTGGATGAACGTCATGTCGGGATTGCGCTGCGCCAGCTTCAGGCCTTCGTTCATGTAGCCAAACGAGCCTAACATGATCATTTTGGCGCCTTGTGCGGCCATCTGGTTCATGATGCGCGCGGCGTCGGGGCCTTCGGGGACGTTTTCGACAAACACGGTTTCGACCTTGTCGCCAAAGTGGGTTTCGATCGCGGTGCGCCCGGCGTTCAGTTCCGCGGACCAGCCAACATCGGCGATTGGTGAGGGGTAGACAAAGCCGATTTTCAGCTTGTCCTGCGCGGCGGCAGGCAACGCGAAAGCCAAGGCTGTGGCCGCAGCAGCCAGATGTTTCAGATAGGGTCGTTTCATTGAGGTCTCCCCAAGGTCAGTTAAGTTTTAAAGTCGCGCCCAGACTGGCCGGGCTGTTGCGTTTGATAAAGGCCGGGTTGCGCGAGATGATCGCAAGCACAACGATTGTGACAATATATGGCAGCGCCGACATCAGCTGACTCGGTATATTTGCGCCAAACGCCTGGATCGACAGTTCGAGCAGCGACAAAGAGCCAAAAAGATAGGCACCAAAGGCGACGCGCGGCACGATCCAGGTGCCAAAAACGGTTAACGCCACGACGATCCAGCCCCGCCCGGCGATCATCCCTTCGGCCCAAAGCGGGGTATAGGCGATCGACATGTAAGCGCCGCCGATCCCGGCCATGGCGCCGCCAAACGCAACGCAAGCGGCGCGGATCAGACGCACTTTCATCCCCAGCGCATGGGCATTGGTCGGGCTTTCGCCCACCGCGCGGATCACCAGCCCCAGCCGCGTGCGGTTGAGCACATACCAAGTGGCCGGAATCAGCAGCATCGACAGGTAGACCATCGGATCAAACTGGAAAAACATCTCACCCAGGATCGGAATATCAGACAGGGGGCCGAGCGGCATATCGGCCAGACCTTCGATGGTTTTGCCCTCGTATTTTTTGCCAATCGCCGAGGACAGTCCCAGCCCGAGAATGCCAATTGCCAAGCCCGACGCGGTCTGATTGGCCGAAAACACCAGTGTCAGAGCCGCATAGACCAGCGACAACACACAAGCCACGCCTGCGCCTGCGACAAAGCCCAACGTATAGCTGCCCGAGAGCGACACGATGACAAAGCCCATTGCCGCGCCGGTGGCCATCATGCCTTCGATGCCGAGATTCAGCATGCCGGACTTTTCGGCCACCAGTTCGCCCATAGCCGCAAAAATCAGCGCGGTGGCAGCGGCGAAAGTGCCCGAAACCATGAAGATGAGAACGTCCATTATTCGGCGGCGACCCCGCTTTTCAAAGGCGTCACCCGGCGGATGCGCTGGGTCAGAAGGAAGGAGCAGGCGAGGTAGAATGTGAGTAACATGCCCTGGAAAATCCCGGTGACCGCGTTGGGCACGCCGACAGACAACAGCGCGAAATCACCGCCCACATAGACCAGCGCCATGATCGCCGATGCAAAGATGATGCCGACGGGGTGCAAGCCGCCTAACACGGCGACGATAATTCCGGCATAGCCATAGCCCGGCGACAGGTTGCGCTGAAGCATTCCAAGTGGCCCGGCGACCTCGCCGACACCGGCCAAACCGGCGGCGCCACCTGAAATCAACAAGGCCAGCCAGATCGCCTTTTTGGAGGAAAACCCGGCATAGGTCGCCGCACTTGGCGCCAGCCCTCCGACAGACAATTTATAGCCTGCAAGCGAGCGTTGCACAAAGATCAGAGCCACAACAGACAGCACCAAACCTATGTACAGAGACGCATTTGCCCGCGTGCCCTCAAGGATGATCGGGAAAATCGCGGCCTGACCAAAGCTGATCGATTGGGGGAAATTGAACCCCATCGGGTCACGCAGCGGACCGGTGACCAGGTAGTACAGCAGCTGCAATGCGACCGAAGTCAGCATGAACGTCACCAGAATTTCGTTGGCGTTGAACACGGTGCGCAAAAAAGCGGCGATCCCGGCCCAAGCCATGCCAGCAATCATACCGGCCAGCATCATCGCGGGCAGCAACAGCACCGAATTGGTCCCGTCAAACCAGATCGCCAGAAGCGAGCCGGCAATGGCGCCCAAAATCAACTGGCCCTCGGCTCCGATGTTCCAGACCTGGGCGCGAAACCCGATCGCCAGACCTTGGGCGATCAGCAGCAGCGGCGCCATTTTCAGCAGCACTTCGCCGATCCCATAAGTGGAGCGCAGCGGGTCGATAAAGATCGCATCAAGCCCTTTCAACGGCGCAACACCGTAGATGATGAATAGGACTGAGCCGCCCATACATGTGAGCAAAAGCGCCAGAACAGAGACCAAAACCGGGGCCCAAAGGGTGCGTTCGGGGCGCGGCTCAATGACAAATCTAGCCATGCGCCACCTCGGCCGTCAGCGCATCAAAATCACCGGACATGGCAAGGCCCACATGTTCGATATCGGTTTCGCGCACTGGAACAGGTGGGGACAGGCGACCGCGGAACATCACCTGCAGCTGGTCGCAAATCTCAAACAGTTCGTCGAGCTCTTCCGAGACGACCAAAACGGCCACGCCGCTGTCGCGCAGATCAAGCAAACGCTGGCGGATTGCGGCGGCGGCGCCCACATCAACGCCCCAGGTGGGCTGCGCGGCGATCAAAACCACTGGGTCCAGCGCCATTTCGCGCCCCACGATGAACTTTTGCAGATTGCCACCGGACAGGCTTTGGGCGGTCGCATCCGCTCCGCCACAGCGCACATCCATGTCCTGGATTGTCTCGGTCGCGCGGGTGCGCCGTTTGCCAAGCGACAGGAAACCCCAATTGACCAGCCCGCCGTGATGCGTGGTTAATCCGGTGTTTTCCGACAGCGTGTGAATGGGCACCGCGCCTCGGCCAAGCCGTTCTTCGGGAATGAAATGCAGCCCGTTTTTGCGCCGTTGCGCAGGGCCAGTTGCGCCGATTGGTGTGCCGTTCAGCGTCAGGGATTGGCGGTCCTTGGCGGGCAATGTGATCTCGCCTGCCAACACGCGGGTCAGGGCATCCTGACCATTGCCTGAAACGCCGGCGATGCCCAGAATCTCGCCTTTGCGCAGGGTTAGGCTCACATCTTGCAGGCGAGGGGCAAAGGGATCATCGGGGGTGTGGTTGATCGAATTGGCCTGCAAAACCAGCTCGCCGACCTTGTGGCCCTTGCGCCGGGTCGAGGGCGCAATATCGCGCCCGATCATCATCTGAGTGAGGGTGCGCGCGGTATCGACTTTGGGGTTAACAACGCCGACAACCCGTCCGGCGCGCATGACCGTTGCGGTGTCACAAAGCGCGCGGATTTCTTCGAGTTTGTGGGAAATAAAGATGATTCCGATGCCGGTTTTGGCCAGATTTCGCAACGTTTCAAACAGTCGAGCGATGCCTTGCGGCGGTAGAACCGAGGTCGGCTCGTCCATGATGATCAGCTTGGGTTCTTGCAGAATGCAGCGCACGATTTCGATGCGCTGGCGTTCGCCCACCGTCAGCGATTGCACCCACGCGTCGGGTTCCACATCCAGACCAAACTGGCGCGAGGTTTCGCGAATGCGCGCGCTCAGCTCTGGCAACGGGCCGGGCACAGCGAGCGAGATGTTTTCTGCCACGGTCAGGGTCTCAAACAGGGAAAAATGTTGGAACACCATGCCGATCCCAAGCTCGCGCGCGGCACTTGGCGTCGGGATGTCCACCTTGTTCCCGTTCCAGAAGATTTCGCCCGCGTCAGGACGGACAGAGCCGTAAATCACCTTCATTAGGGTCGATTTTCCCGCTCCGTTTTCGCCCAGAACTGCATGAATCTCGCCTGGATAGACCTTTAGATCGACAGCGTCATTGGCGATGACGGCGGGATAGGCTTTGGTTATGGCATTCAATTGCAACAGCGGCTCAGTCATCTGCTGCCTCGTGCAGGTGGTGAATGCCCGGCATGGTGATAAATCCGGGCAGACCGCGCAGGGCAAACAGCCAGTTGCGAATGGCGGGATAGCCATCGTGATCAAGCCCCGCATCCGGGCTGAGGGCGGTGTAGGGCAGGCAGGCGATATCGGCAATTGTGGGCTGATCGCCGACCAGCCACAGACCACCGGCGAAGGTGCGATCGGTCAAATGCAGCTCGAGTTGGCGCAGGTCTTTGACGGCTTGCGCGCGCGCGGTGGCCCCGTCAACGGGCCAGTCCAGCATGGCATGCATACGGGCGGCGCCGGCACTGTTGGTCAGACGATTTGCGAAACCCAACCAGTCCAGAACCTGCGCATGGGTTGCCGGATCTGCGAGCGGATACCAGTGCCCGGTGCGGTCGAAACTGTGCGCCATCCAGACCAACATTGCTTGCGTTTCAGTTAACACCAGATCGCCAGAGGTTAAGACAGGCAAGGTCCCGGCGGGGTTGAGCGCAAGCATCGGGTCGCTGCGATGTTCCAAACCGGGGTAAAAATCCACTGCAATAGTGTCGTATTTTACGCCAAGCAGCGCGGCAAAAAGCCGGATTTTGTAGCAATTGCCCGACAGCACGTAGTTATAAAGTGTAAAGCTCATCAGCGGTCTGCAACTTGTCCGTAATCCGCACCATAAAGCGCGCCGCGTTTTTTCAGCCAACGGCGGTACGCGACCGAGGTCATATCGGCGCGGGTCGGGATCTCCATTTTGGGGTCGAGCGGCAATTTGATCGGCATCTGGTTTTCCAGGATCGAGCGGTCCTGCAGGAAAATTTCCTGCTGAAACTGGACCAGATCGGCAAAAGCGCTGGTGTCGTCATAAAGCGCCATCCAGGGCCAGACGTCACATTCAATTTCGCTGCGGGGCTGAACGAAAATGGCGATCACGTCCATCGCCTCGGGCTTGGGCGGACAGGTTTTATACAGCACAGCTGTGGTCGGCGCGGGCACACGGTATTCGTATTCTGTGGTGATGCCTCCATCGGAACTTTTGGAGGCTTGCGGCTGATAGAACGCGACTTTTGTGGCCCAGACCTCGTCCTGGTCTTCGCGGATATCGACCGCATAGGGGGCCACTTCGGTGTGTGGTTCGGCGCCCAAAATTCCGGTGTGAACAAAGGGGAAATGGGCAATGTCGAGGAAGTTTTCAACCGCCCGCAGGGGTGAGCATTTGACCCGTACGACACCACAGGGCACCAACCGGCGGCCCGGTTCTGATCCTTCGGGAATATCAAACAGATCGCGCGGGTTATCCCCCAGCGTGGTCCAGACGTGATCAAACTTGATCTGGGCCGGGTATCGGTGGCCATCAGAGTCGTGAACCTGGGGGGTGTCGGCTGTTCCGGCGATGGTCAATTCTGTCTCTAACAGGCGGGTTAGACGCGCACCTGCGGCGAGCGAGGCAACGCTGGCGACGGCGTACCAATCGTTGCGGGCGTGATCGAGGCTCATGCGGCGGCCCTCGTTTCAGCAGTGCGGCGCAGCGCTTCGCTCCAGCGGGACAGGGCGCGCATCATGGGCAGGCCGGGGTTTGAGTGTGCCAGCAAAGTAAGTTGGGTGCGAGCGCCGGTTTGCGGGTTGAACAACACTGTCAGGGTTACATCGGCCATCACAACAGTCGAGGGCCCATCAAACTGCGGCGCGACACCGGCGAAGGGTGTCAGCGGCACAGCCGCGTTGATCTGTTGCACTGCACTGTCAACAATAAGCGAGCGCAAAGGCACCAAGTCACCTTGGCCGGGGGGCGGCATGGCCTTATCATCGGTGCCAACCCAGATCACGCCAGCGGTTTCAGAGACGGCATAAGACACGGTTTGGATGGTCGCGGGCGGGTCCAGGTCGGGATGTGCGGGGATATAGCTGCACTTGCCGGATGTTTCGTAGTGCCAGCCGTGATACAGACAGGCCAGTCGATTGCCGCGCACGAACCCGTGGCTCAGACGCATACCGCGATGCGGGCAGCGATTGTCCCACGCGGCCAGAGCGCCTGACATTGCGCGCCAAACGACAAGGTCGCGCCCGTTCACATCTGCTCGCATGGCCCGCCCGGCGGGCAAGTCTCGGCTTAACCCAACAGGCTGCAAAAGTTCTTCGTCGTGCCCCAAAACGTCTCCGCACCCCACGTGTTTTTTTGACTTAGCCCAGTCAGCACTTTGCCCCGCGACCGCAAAACCCTGGCTGGCCCTTGAGAAGGGTCCAGGTTTCGCCCAGCACGGCGCGTTAGGTTAATTCCTAGGCATGTTCGCCTAATTTTTCAACATTGCTTAAACCCATTGGCCGATGCGTCTGGTGTGATGCGGGTCCGCTCGATTCGCTCGACCATCACGTTGACGGGGCCAAGCAGGCAGGCGACCTCCATCGCGTCGATCAGATCAGCCGGGCCAGAAACATTTATAACAATGCGCTGCGCGGTTTCACGTTGTACCGAGCCGGTCAGATCCAGCAGGCGGGCGCGGTGGCAAATCCAGTCCAATAGACCTGTGGCCGCGAGATCGCCGCAGAGAACAAGCTGCGCGCCGGTCACGGAACGGGCGCGCGGCGCCAATAGGCGAGGTGCTGCGTGGCAACGCGCTCTTCGAGTTCTTCGAACGGGCCGCGCACCGCCACGGGGCGGCGTCCGGAGTTGAAAATCACCCGGCATTCCAGATCTTGCGTTGGGTTTTCGGGGTCATCCCCGGTCATTTCGCCCAGGCGATGCTCGGTCATACCAAAGACCACGGTGCCGATTTCGGCCCAATAGATGGTGCCGGAACACATCGAACAAGGCTCGACCGAGGTATAGAGTGTGGCGGCGCGCAACGTGTCGACATCAAAACGCCGGGCCACGTCGCGGGCCAGATTGGCCTCGGCATGACCGGGGCCGCGATCGACGGAAAAGCTGTTCATGGCTTGCGCCAAAACCTGGCCCTGATCCGAAACCAAAAGCGCGCCGAAGGGATGGTTGCCTTGGTCCACGGCGCGGTCGGCCAGCTCGATTGTGCGTTCCAGAAAACGCAGGTCGGTGTTGCGTTGCATCAAGGTCCTTTCATTGCCGATAAAACTGTCAGTCAGCGCGGTGCAAATGTCGAGCGGGTTTGGCTTGTTAGTTACAAAAGCAACCATTAGACCAAAGACGCGAAGGGAGGATCACATGAACAAGCAAACGCAGCCCAGCCAGATGGTGCAGGCGCCGTCCCTGCCCGGGGCGCACGCGGGGTACATGCCCGGCTTTGGCAATGATTTTGAAACCGAAGCGCTGCCGGGCGCTTTGCCGCAAGGTATGAACAGCCCGCAAAAGGTGAATTATGGGCTTTATGGCGAGCAGCTGAGCGGGACCGCCTTTACCCATGAGCGCCCTGAGCGCACCTGGTGTTACCGCATTCGCCCGTCTGTGAAACATTCGCACCGCTACACCCCGATTGATCTGCCCTATTGGAAATCTGCGCCGCATGTGGTGGCGAATGTGACCAGCCTGGGCCAATACCGCTGGGACCCGGTGCCCCATTCTGAAACGCCGCTGACCTGGCTGACGGGTATGCGCACGATGACGACGGCGGGCGATGTGAACACGCAGGTGGGCATGGCCAGCCACATCTATCTGGTCACGCAAAGCATGGTCGACAGCTATTTTTATTCGGCCGACAGCGAAATGCTGGTGGTGCCACAAGAAGGTCGGCTGCGGTTTTGTACAGAGCTTGGGATCATCGATGTTGAACCGCGCGAGATTGCCATTCTGCCCCGTGGTCTGGTGTACCGTGTCGAGGTTCTGGAAGGGCCCTGCCGTGGCTTTGTTTGCGAGAATTACGGGCAAAAGTTTGAGCTGCCGGGGCGCGGGCCGATTGGCGCGAATTGTCTGGCCAATGCCCGCGATTTCAAAGCGCCTGTTGCGGCCTATGAAGATCGTGAGGTGCCTTCAACGGTTGTGATCAAGTGGTGCGGGCAATTCCACGAAACCCTGATCGAGCAGAGCCCTTTGGATGTGGTGGCCTGGCATGGAAACTATGCGCCGATAAAGTATGATCTGGGGAATTATTGCCCGGTCGGCGCGATCCTGTTTGACCACCCGGACCCGTCGATCTTTACGGTTTTGACCGCGCCGTCGGGGCAACCGGGCACCGCCAATATTGATTTTGTGCTGTTTCGGGAACGTTGGATGGTGGCAGAAGACACATTCCGCCCGCCCTGGTATCACAAGAACATTATGTCGGAACTGATGGGCAATATTCACGGGCAATATGATGCCAAACCCAAAGGATTTGTGCCCGGAGGAGTGAGTCTGCACAATATGATGTTGCCGCATGGGCCTGATAAAAATGCCTTTGAGGGGGCCAGCAATGCGGAGCTAACAGCGCAGAAACTGGACAACACCATGAGCTTTATGTTCGAGACGCGGTTTCCACAGCATTTGACGATGTTTGCGGGTAAAGAAGCGCCATTGCAGGATGACTACATCGAATGTTGGGACACCTTGGAGAAAAAGTTTGATGGCACGCCCGGCAAGAAATGACGCAGGGGGGCCAGCCCCCCACCGCGCGGGGCGCGGCGTCCCCCGGAGTTTATTTGGAAAGATGAAGGTGATACCGTGATCCTCTATTCGTACTGGCGCTCGACCACGTCCTATCGGGTGCGCGCGGCGTTGAATTTGAAGGGGTTGTCTTATGAGACAGTGCCGGTGGATTTGGTGGCCGGTGAGCAGCGCCGTGATGCGTACACTGCATTGAATCCGGGCGCTGGTGTGCCGACGTTGGTGTTGGACAGTGGCGAAGCGCTGACCCAATCGATGGCCATCTTGGAATACATTGATGCCACATGGCCTGAGCCAAAGCTGATGCCCGCAGAGCCAATCGCGCGGGCGCGTGTGATGGCGGCGGCGCAAACCGTTGCGATGGATATTCACCCAGTCAACAATCTGCGGCTGATTGGGCAGTTGAAATCACGTTTTGGGGCGACCCCAGATCAGGCGCGCGACTGGATGTGTCATTGGATGGCCGAAGGGTTTGCTGCGCTGGAACCCCAGCTGACAGATGATACCGCGTTTGCTTTTGGCCCGACACCGGATCTGGCGGATCTGTGCATCGTTGCGCAGGTTTATAATGCGCGTCGATGGGGGCTTGATCTGTCGCCTTTTCCCAAAGTTGCGCGTATTGAGGCCGCTTGTTTTGGCATGCCGGCGATTGCGGCAGCTCATCCCGACCAACAACCTGATGCGAAAGACCTGACATGACCCTGATGCGATCCTGGGTGGAAAGCGCCAACAGCGCGGACACGCCATTTCCTTTGAACAACTTGCCTTATGGCGTGTTTTCTGTCGGCGACGGAGCGCTTCATTGCGGCGTTGCAATCGGCGATCGTGTGTTGGATGTCACCGGTTTGGAACAGATCGGTCTGTTGCGCGCGGACCCCGAAGCCGAAGTTCTGGACGCGCCCTTTTGGAACGACTTCATGGAGCTGGGCGCGGCGGCCTGGGCAACCTATCGCGCCGCATTGACCACGCTGTTAGCGGAAGGTGCTGATGAGACAACACAAGACGCCTGCATCACCCATTCGGTGCCGCTGTCAGAGGTCCGGATGCATATGCCCCTGCGGGTTGCGGAATTCACCGATTTCTATGCGGGTCGCCATCATGCCACCAATGTAGGCACTATGTTTCGCGGCGCCGAAAACGCCTTGCCCCCTAATTGGCTGCACATCCCCATTGGATACAACGGGCGAGCGGCTTCGGTCGTGGTTTCGGGCACCGACATTCGCCGCCCTTGGGGTCAGTTGAAGGGGCCAAATGACTCGGCGCCGCGTTTTGCCCCCTGCGCGCGTTTTGACATAGAACTGGAGATGGGCGCCATCGTTGGCAAACCCAGTGATGGCCCGATCACAGTGGACGAAGCGGATCACAACATTTTTGGCTATGTGCTGCTGAATGACTGGTCCGCGCGCGACATTCAGGCGTGGGAATACCAGCCGTTAGGTCCGTTTCAGGCCAAAGCGACAGCGACCAGCATCAGCCCGTGGATCGTCACAAAAGCCGCTTTAGAGCCGTTTCGCTGCGATACACCCACACGCGAATTTGAATTGCTGGATCACCTCAAAGACACGGGGCCCATGCTCTATGACATTGATCTTGCGGTTACGCTGGCTCCCGAAGGCAAGGCATCAACAACCATCGCAAACACCAACTATCGCGAAATGTACTATTCCGCCGCACAGCAATTGGCCCATCATTCGACATCCGGATGCCCAATGAACGTCGGTGATCTGCTGGGCTCGGGAACGATCTCGGGGCCAGATCGGGAAAACTTCGGCTCGCTGCTGGAACTAAGCTGGGGCGGCAAAGACCCGATTGCGCTAGACTCCGGCGAAACGCGAAGCTTTGTCGAAGACGGCGACACACTCACGCTCAGCGGACACGCACAAGGCAAAGGCTACCGCATCGGCTTTGGCGATTGCACTGGCAAAACCCTACCTGCACTAAAAGACCCTTTCGCGCGCTAGATCCTTCATCTTTCAAAATAAACTCCCGCCGGAGGCTCCCGCACCATCAACCGGCACGGCGACCAACAAGGAAACACCACCATGGCCAAGGCCTTTGCCTCTCAGGGCGACATGTCCGAAAAAACCATCACCTTTGACGAAATCGGCGATGGCCTTTGGGCGTTCACCGCCGAGGGCGATCCAAATTCCGGCGTCATCATTGGCGACGAGTCGGTGATGATCATCGAAGCCCAAGCCACCCCGCGTCTGGCCAACAAAGTCATCGAAAAGGTGCGCTCGGTCACTGACAAACCCATCACGCATCTGGTGCTGACCCATTATCACGCGGTCCGGGTGTTGGGCGCTTCGGCTTACGGTGTTGATCAGATCATCATGTCCGATGCCGCGCGCGCGATGGTGGTTGAACGCGGCCAGGAAGACTGGGACAGCGAGTTCCAGCGGTTCCCGCGACTGTTTGAGGGCCACGAGAGCATCCCCGGCCTGACCTGGCCAACCACCACCTTCAGTGACTCCATGACCGTTTATCTGGGCAAACGCCGGATCGACATCAAACAAATTGGCCGCGCGCATACCGCGGGTGACGCGGTGATCTATGTGCCCGATCAGAATGTCATGTTCACCGGCGACATCGTCGAAGACCATTCGGCCTGTTATTGTGGTGATGGGCATTTTGCGGATTGGGGCGCCACACTGGATGCGATCAAGGCCTATGACGTCGACGCCATTGCACCAGGGCGCGGCGGCGCATTGGTGGGCAAAGAAGCGGTCGCCCGTGCCCTGGACTCCACCCGTGATTTTGTCGACAGCACTTATGCTCCGGCCGCCAAAGTCGCCGCACGCGGTGGCAGTCTGAAAGACGCCTGGGATGCGGTGCGTGATGCCTGCGATCCCAAGTTCAAAGACTACGCGATTTATGAACATTGTCTGCCGTTCAACGTGGCCCGCGCCTATGACGAGGCTCGCGGCATCCAAACCCCACGGATCTGGACCGACAAGCGTGATCTCGACATGTGGGCCGAGCTGCAAGGTTAAAGGCCGCCAAGAGGAGCAATCATGGTTGACGTCAGGTATGACATTGCGTTCCGCCTTTATCCCTACGAACGGGTGCCAGCGCAGGACAAAGGCCCGCAACGACACCCGGTGGTCATCGTCGGCGGCGGCCCCATTGGCATGGCCGCCGCGCTTGATCTGGGGCTGAAAGGCACGCCGGTTCTGGTGCTCGACGATCATGAAGGCGTGGGGCAAGGCAGCCGTGCGATCTGTTTTGCCAAACGCACACTGGAAATCGCCGACCGTCTGGGCGCAGGGCCAAAAATGGTCAACAAAGGCGTGGTCTGGAATGTCGGTCGCGTGTTTCACGGACCTGATCAGCTGTTTGAATTCAACCTACAACCGGAAGACGGGCACAGCTATCCGGCCTTCATCAATCTCCAACAGCCCTACTTTGAAAAATTCCTGGTCGAACAAATCCGTGAGGCTCAGGCCAACGGGGCGCCCATCGAAATTCGCGGCAAGAACGCTGTCTCAGGTTTTGAACAGCACGCGGATCACGTCACCCTCACGATCGACACGCCAGAAGGCCCCTATCAGCTCGAGGCCGATTGGCTGATCGCCTGTGACGGCGCCCGTTCTGCGATCCGCGATATGATGGGCCTCAGCTTTGATGGCCGGGTGTTCGAAGACAACTTCCTGATCGCCGATGTCAAAATGACGGCCGATTTCCCCACCGAACGCTGGTTCTGGTTCGAACCGCCGTTCAAGGATGCAGGCCAATCCGCACTGCTGCACAAACAGCCCGACGACATCTGGCGCATCGATTTCCAGCTCGGTTGGGACATTGACCGCGCCGCCGAGCTAGACCCCGACAAAATCCGCAGCCGATGCGATGCGATGCTGGGCGAAGGCGCCGAGTATGACCTGGAATGGACCTCGATCTACACGTTCCAATGCCGCCGCATGGAAGAATTTCGCCACGCTCGGGTGCTGTTTGCCGGCGACAGCGCGCATCAGGTGTCACCCTTTGGCGCGCGCGGTGCCAATTCCGGGGTGCAGGACGCTGACAATCTGGCCTGGAAACTTGACCTGGTGATCAAAGGCCTCGCGCCTGATGCCTTGCTTGACAGTTACTCTAGCGAACGCGCCCACGGCGCCGATGAAAACATCCTCAATTCCACCCGCGCGACTGATTTTCTGACCCCAAAAAGTGAGATCAGCAAGATTTTCCGCAATGCCGTTCTGGATCTTGCCCGCGACCATGCCTTTGCCCGCCCGCTGGTCAATTCCGGGCGGCTGTCAGTGCCTTGTGTCTATGACAATCTGCCGCTGAACGGTCCTGATGCGCCGTCCATGCCCGATCGAACCCGCCCGGGGGCGCCCTGTCTTGATGCGCCGTTGGCAAACGGCCACCTGATCTCGCAACTGCCAGGGCAATTCACAGTTTTGGCGATCAACACCAGCCCGCCAGACCTGTCTCACGTCAACGGAATCGCACTGACGCAAGTGTCCCTGAACACCGCCCAAGACGATCCAACCGGCGCGCTTGCTGCGCGATACCTCGGCGACGCGCCCCACGCCATCTACCTGATCCGCCCCGATCAACACGTCGCCGCAAGATGGCAAACCGCCAACACCGACGATCTGCACCGCGCGGTTTTGCAAGCCACAGCCCAAGGAACCTAACCCATGACTGTGACCCTAACCCCCAATATTTCTGACCCCGATGGCTTCTATGACGAGCTGATTGGCGCCCATCAAAACCTCAGCAAAGACCAAAGCGATGCCCTGAATGCGCGTCTTCTATTGGTGCTGGCCAACCACATCGGCGACCGCGAGGTGTTGCGTCACGCAATCGCCGTGGCCAAAGGCGCCCAGTAACCAAAGCCAATCGCAACTGGTTTTCCTCTTGCCAAAAATATCCCGGGGGGCAAGGGGGCAGCGCCCCCATTGCAACGCCTGCAAAACGTCATCACGCCAAGTGCAGCGCCGGCCGCCGGCGACGCAGCACCTCATAAATCAAAAGGTAAGGTGCATAAAACGCGACCATCTGAACCAAATCAAACGGACCGGTGAAATCCGCGCGAATACCGATGCCACCCGTAGCGAGCGTCCAAATCCCATAGTGAACGCGGTAAATCCATGACCCAAGCGCCAGAATAATCAACCGTGTGGCCCAAACACGGTGAATCGGCATGCGCGCGCGGGCCGCCCGCAAAGTTTGGACCGCGGCCAAAACCATGCAGGCCCCATAGAAACCAAAGCCCAGATCCATCGCCAAACCGCCAATGGTGCCTTGGGTCAACACATAAAAACACCCGCCCAACCCCGTCACCAAAGCCAGGCCAATCAGCGCGTACCCCAACACCCGATGCGCCACCGGCCAGCGTCGTCGTATCGGCCCAATCAACTGCAAGGGCGCCAAAAAGCTCAGCGCTCCACCCAGCACCATATGCCCGTATATCGCAATGTTAGAGCCATTATCACCCCTGTGAAACAACCGCGAGGCTTGCTCGAGAACACTGTTCATCTGCAGACCACGGCCAATCGCGTGCTGGGCAAACGGAAACACCGCCAGCAACAACAGACACAGTCCAAATCCGGCGGCAATGGGTTTGATATGCATAAGGCAACCTAGCCCGCTCGGCTTTGACGCTCCAATCCCCATCAATGTCGCAGGACGCCATATCTCTTGTTTGTCTCGGATCAGCGCCTAAACTGCAGGCAATCCAAGCCGAGTGGGGAAATCACGATGAAGACGCTTTACTCCTGGAACACCCCGAATGGGCGCAAAATATCGATCGCGCTCGAGGAAATGGGGCTGGCCTATGATTGCAAGGCGGTCGACATCACCAAAGGCGAACAAATGGCGCCTGATTTTCTGGCGATGAACCCGAACAACAAAATACCAGTTCTGGCCGACGCAGATGGCACAATTGTTAACGAAACCAATGCCATTTTGCTTTATCTCGGGCGTCAAACTGGCCAGTTCATGCCCCCCGAGGACAGCTCCGCCTATTGGAAAATGATGGAATGGTTGATGTGGCAGGCCAGCGGTTTTGGGCCAATGCTGGGGCAGGCGCACCACTTTTTGCACTATAACAGCGGAAAATCCGAATATGCCGAAGCGCGTTATCACAAAGAGGCCGTGCGGCTTTACAACGTCTTGGACCGCTATCTGACCGGGCGTGATTTCATGTTGGACGAGATCTCGATCCTCGAGTTTGCAATCTGGCCCTGGGTGTCGCGATATGAGTATCAGCGCATTGATTTGGCTGACTTTCCGGCGGTTCGTGATTGGTATGTGCGTTGTGCCGCGCGCCCGGCTTTTGTGCGTGGTTATGCACAGCCCAACGATGTCGGTCCGATCCCGATGCCAGGGTGATTTCACGTGGTGGTTGATCCTTCAGCTATCTGGCCCTGGCCCGCAAAAACGGGCCATCACAGCAGCAAGAAAGGTGAGTCGAATTCGGATAGGTCCAGGAAGTCAGCGCGGCTTATGTCCTTGAGAATAAGCGAGTATTGACCGACTTCGATGTGCAGGTTTTTGCCATACTGGACAGCGTTGTAATGGTCGGTGAAGTCACGAATATCGTAGGCTAAAGCTGTATCATACAGTAAAAAATCGGACTCAATTGCGCGAAATTTTGGGGCCAGCTGAAACCCAACGATGATGTCGTGACCTGGCACAGTGCTGTCAAATTGGAAGTAAAAAGCATCGCGCCCGTCGCCGCTGATGATGCGGTCATTGCCTGAAAAAGACGCAAAGTGATCATCGCCTGCCCCCCCCACCATCAGGGTACGGTCTGCGCCGCCCAAAAGGTAGTCATCGCCGCGCCCACCAAACAAGCGCTCAGTCTGGCCGTGGACATGGGTTTCATCCCGATTGCCATATCCGCGCGCAGAGATGTTATCATCGCCCGCCCCACCGTGGATTTCATCGCCGCCACGACCGCCAAACACATTATCATCGCCAGATCCGGCGAAAATCACATCACGGCCATTCTGGCCCTCAATCAAATCGTCGCCGGCACCCGATCTTACGTGGTCGTGCCCGCCACCGGCCAGGATCATATCATAGTGGCGCGAGCCTTCAATCGTATCATCGGCGCGGTCATAACGCTGGTTGATGTTTTTGAATTTGAACGTGTCACTGATCAGGGCGCTGTGGGCATCAAACTTATCTGCGCCCAGGTCAGGCTGATCCGCCATCGGTTCGAATAGTGGCTGAAAATGCGTCAATAGGATGCCTTTGATCTTTTCGTAAAATTCAGGGCGATTCAGCTCGTTTTGCTCCGTCTGAAAATAGCTTTCTGCTTCGGCGTAGGCCGCGTCAATTGCGGGTTGAAGCACCTTGCTGGGGTCAGGGCCATCAAGAAGGTAAGCTTCGAAAAAATGCCGAAAATTCCCTGGATCCTTGGCATTTGTTCCGTAAACAAGTGTAGTTGTTTCGGTTCCAACCTTGATTTTGGCATAGTTGATGTCGGTGAAATGCCAGTCGAGCGAGGACAGATAAATATGATCTTGGGTTTTGGGCGGAACCGGTTGGAAGCTGTCATGGAGCGTGACAGGGTTTTCGGGTGCGATCCAGAATGGCGCGCTGTTTGGACTGTAATCAAGCGAGATACCCGGTGTAGGATCAAGCAGGGAATGGCCAGTAAGGAAATAGCGCCCAAAGATGGGCCAAACACTCAGTTCAGGCAGTTTGGCGCCGTAAATTTCACTTTGTTCAACCAACATATAAAACGTCCTTTCTGGACCTGCTTAAATCAGCGTCGGTATGTCAGAACTGGATGAAGAATTGGTTTGCGCAACTGCGAGAACCCACCCCTTTTGGAACAAGGGATGGGTCTGATTGGCGTGGGATGGCTCAGTTGTTGGTTGGGATTTGAAACAGCGGCAAAGCTGCGGTTTTTGGCGCGGCCCCGGTGCTGAGCGCCAAAACTGAAAGCCGGTCGGCGGTTTGGCCCAGAACGGGCGCGTCGGTGGTGTCCGCTTTCAGCGTCAGAGCCATCCAGGCAGTGGCGTTTTCGGGCTGGCGCAACGTGCCAAAGCCTTCGCGCACCTGATGGCTGACCAACTCGCCGTAGCCATGCTGCCCCAGCGCGCTCAGCATCACAGCCGAGGCCAGCGCCATTTCGGCCTTGTCCGCGCGGTAACCCATGCCCAGACACACCCGCGCGGTCATCGCCAGTTGCTCGGTGGGCTGGCCCGAGCCATCCAGCACCTGGCGAGTGTCGCGCAGCACGATATCGGCGCTGTCGCTTTCAACCCGCGCCACATGGGGCGCCAGAAACTGCGAAAAGGCGGCGCACTGGGTCGAGATCTGCTCGGCGTTGACACCGGGCATTGTGCCAAGCAGCGCGGTGGCATCGGCGGTGGCATAGGTGCGGGCCATGCAGAATTGCTCGTTCAGGGCGAATTCCACATCATTGACACGGGTCGCGGTGGACAGACCTCCGTTGGCGGCGGTCAGCGCACTGATCTGATCACAATGGGCGCTGATCGAGCGAGTGGGTTCCACCAAGGGCAACACCGGCAGGCTGGGCACAGGCGCTGGCCCGTCGGGCACCGCAACCTGACGCGGCAATGGAACCGGCGTTGGCATCGGGATCGGGCGCTGCACAGGCGGCGGCGCCACATTGGCCACGCCCAACTGTTCATTGCGATAGGCGCGCAACAGACCGGAGGGGCCTTGCGATGCCATGATCTGGTTGTAGGGCGGCATGTGGCTGTGGTTCAACGCGCGCTGGTGGCTGTTGGTCAGAAATGCGTGTTCGTGCGGGTCAAGCCGGCCATCCGCGTGAAACCCCATGCGGCTTTGATACTGCGCCACCGCATTGCGGCTGTTGCGCCCCATCACACCGTCAACCGACCCCGCCTGAAAGCCAAAGTAGTTCAGCGCACTTTGGGCATTGCGGTTTTGCTGACGATGCGGGTTGGGTGCTTTTGACCCGCCACCCTTATGTTTGTTCTTGTTAAGCGCGTTGACCAGGATCCCGATCCCAACGCCGATTGCAATTTTTTCGGCCGCGTTGCCGGCCTGTGCCTGCTGCACCGGTGTCAGCGCCATCGAGGCGGCCAGAAAGGATGCGCAAAGGTTTCGTTTCAACATGTCGTGCCCTCCAGAAAAGCTGTGTTCTGGAACCACCCTAAGAGACTGCGGCACCGTGCGACGAGAGGGGTTATGTCAGAGAAAACTGCCGTGCTTCGGAATTAATCTGAATTAATGATCTGCCCCCTGAACCGGGGCGTCGGCTGCCAGGACTGGGTGCAATCGGGCCACCGCGAGCGCGGACACAACCAGCATCGCGGCGGCAGTGGCCAGCGTCACAGCCAGCCCGCCGATCTGATAGGTCAGCCCCGACAAAAGCGTGCCGACCAGCCGCCCGCCCGCGTTGGCCATATAGTAAAACCCGACATCCATCGTCACCCGGTCGGCGCGGGTGAAGGCAAGGATCAGATAGGAATGCAACGCGGAATTGACCGCAAAGATCGCCCCAAAGACCAGCAGCCCGATCACCAGCAAAGCGCTGAGCCAGGGCTGTGGACCCGGCGCAACCCAAACGGCAAATGCCAGCGCGGCCGGCACCACAGCCAGGGCCAAAGCCCAGCCGCGCGCCATTGTCACAAACGCGGCCTCGGGCCGGGTCGCGGCGCCCAGCAGACGCGGCGCGCTGGCCTGAACCGCGCCGTAAAAGATGATCCAAAGCGCCATAAACGTGCCAATCAGGAAAAACGCAGCGCGGTTGCCGGTCTCGGTGCCATCCGACAGGACTGCGTAGAAATAGACCGGGATGCCAACCACGAACCACACATCGCGGGCGCCAAACAGAAACACACGCGCCGCTGACAGCCAATTGATGTTGGCCGATTTGGAAAAAACCTCTGAGACTTTCGCGCCTTTGCGCCCTTTTGGCAGGCCCGGCGGCATCGCCAAAACCACGCCGATCAGCACGGTTGCCAAAACCGCCGCCATGATCCCCAGCGCCCAGTCAAATCCCAAAGTGCCCAGCAGCACCGCACCCAGCAAGAATCCGATGCCTTTGACGGCGTTTTTTGATCCGGTCAGAATGGCGACCCAGCGAAACAGCCCGCCGTTTTCAGTTGGTGCCAACAATTTGACCGCCGATTTCGATGACATTTTCGCCAGATCCTTGGCCACGCCGCTGGCGCCCTGCACGATCATCACAAAGGCCACAGATGCGCCCACGGCCCACCCGGGATCAAGCTGGGTCAGCGCGATCAACGCCATCACTTGTAGCCCTAATCCGCAGAATAGGGTCGAAGTCAGCCCAAACCGCGCGGCAATCCACCCCGCCGACAGATTGGTGATCATCCCAGCGATTTCATAGAGCACAAACAGATAGGCCAGCTGGATCGGCGAAAACCCAAGCGTGTGAAAATGCAACAGCACCAACATCCGCAACGCGCCGTCGCTCAGCATAAACGCCCAATAGGCAGCGGTGACGGCGATATAGGCCGACATCCCCTGCGGGCGCTCCGGCTGCATCAGACCGAGGCCCCAACCATCAGCGCGACATCAACCAGCCGGTGGGTATAGCCCATTTCATTGTCGTACCAGGCGTAGATTTTGACCTGCGTGCCATTGATCACCAGAGTCGACAGCGCGTCGATGATGCTGGAGCGGGTGTCATTGGTGTAATCCGCCGAGACCAGCGGGCGTTCCTCATACCCCAGAATGCCAGCCATCGGCCCATCTGCGGCGGCTTTGAACAACGCGTTGACCTCTTGCACGGTGGTGTCGCGGTTCAATTCAAACACACAATCGGTGATGGATGCGTTCAGCAATGGCACCCGCACCGCATGGCCATTCAGGCGCCCGGCAAGTTCGGGGTATATCAGCGTGATCGCGGTGGCGCTGCCGGTCGTGGTCGGGATCAATGAATTCAGAGCCGAGCGGGCGCGGCGCAGATCCTTGGCGGGGCGGTCGACGATGGTTTGCGTGTTGGTTACATCGTGGATCGTGGTGATTGAGCCGTGGCGGATGCCGATGGACTCGTGCAGCACTTTGACAACCGGCGCCAAACAGTTGGTGGTGCAAGACGCGGCGGTGACGATGCGATGCGTGTCCGGGTCGTAGGTGTTTTCATTGACGCCCATCACGATATTGGCTGCGCCGCTGTCTTTCACCGGCGCCGAAATCACAACCTTTTTTGCGCCGGCCTCGAAATAGGGCGCCAGGCTGGCCTCGGTTTTGAACGCGCCGGTGCAGTCGATCACCACATCCACACCGTCCATCGGCAGATCGGACAGATCCCGCGTGCCGACAAACGGCAGACGCACGCCATTGATGATCACGGCGTCGCTGTCATGGGCAAACTCCGCATTCCAACGGCCATGCACCGTGTCAAATTCCAGCAAATGCGCGTGCATGCCTGGATCGCCAACCGCATCGTTAATCCAGGCGATTTTTGCGCCGCGTTCAAGCAGCGGTTTCAACGCCAGCTTGCCGATGCGGCCGAGCCCGTTCAGAGCGTAAACAGTCATGTGGCGTCCTTAAATTGATCTCGGGATGTCAGCCACCAAACAGGTTCGGATGGCGCGGAGAATCGAGTTTTCATGGGTCATGGATATTGGAATTGGGCAGGACGAAAAGTGAATTTTTTGTAACACGTTCGCTGTGGGGGTTTTCATGTCTGCACCACACTCGGGCCCGTCAGTGCGCAATCAGCGTGCATAGGATCATGGCAATAGTGACAGCAAAATAGTTGTTAACGGAACTTTCCCTGATCACGATGCAAAGGTGCAAACCAATGGCTAAACGTGCGGACCCAGATAATTTCAATGCCGTGATCCGCCGGATGCTGAAAAGCAAATGCGCACGTTCAGTTCGGGTGAGGCTGCGGCATTGTTGGGCGCTATCTCGGACGCCGGGCTGACTAAATTGGCGCATGTCGATGCTCGACAGTTTGGCCGCTGCCGGGATGCAGTGGATGCGCATCAGGTTTGGGATCTGGACCCTGATCAGATCGAAGACGCGCGTTTGGGAGACTGACTTGACCCCGAAGATGTGGTCAACCTTAGCCAGTCGATTGAGGTCAATGGTCAAACTGCGCCCACCCGATTGGTCTACGCAGATGGAGGACGTTGGCGCAGGCCGTTGATCAGTCCAAGTCGCCTTTGGCAGCATGAACTTTACGATAGCTGGAAGAAAGCGAATTGGCCCAGAGTTGACGACTGTGAGGCTCTTATCGTTCTGGTTCCAGGACGACACGCTGGCACCCTCGTTTGGAGGTTTGCTTTGGTGGATCGCTTAGACATCAACGCCAAAAAGGATGACGCGCTTTGGTGTGGACGCGTCTGTTCTGACGACATTCTTCGCAGGACAAAGGCGACACCCTAACCAATTGTGTGTCGGGTTCATAAAGAGATGCTGCGGGACCGTTGCTTTGAATCCGGTGCTCACCCGCGGGCTGCGTCGGACCTGAGACCTTAAACCTTCTCCATTTTTGATTAGAATCCGTCCCTAAATTTTGGAGATGGAATATGAAGAAATCACGGTTCAGCGACGAACAAATCATAGGGATGATCAAAGAGCAGGAAAGCGGCGTCTTAACGAATGAAGTCTGCCGCAAGATGGCATCCTTTGACCGGCAGGATCTTACTAAACCCTCGAGGAGACTTGGGGCTCAGGTCACTGTCTCAAACGCAAAAACGCCGGGTTTGATATTTGTTGGTCTAACATGAGGTAACCCACGTAGTCCCCTGCCGGGATGCCACCCGAAACAAAGGGGTTCAATTCAACGGAAAAGGAGCCGGTGAGAAGCGATCCGGGTTCGGGGGTGCCATGGGCGGGTAAGATCCAGTGCATGAGCCACGGCACCGGGACGTCTCGCTTGAAGAGCGCGAAGGTCGCCGGAACAAGGGCACCGGGCTTTGCGGCAAATAGGTCTGGGTGGAAAGGCACGGTGAAATTGCCATTCGCCACAGGCCCATTTTTCGGCGTCATCTCAATATGGACCGAAAACTCTTGATGTGCGGAACCTAATCCATACCGAGGCAAAGTCGCGTGTCCTTCGGGGGGTGTGACCTTCAGATCTTGGTCAGCCGCAGTTTTGTCTGAAAGGCGCACGGCTACGGGACGTGTGCTCCAATCCCAGGATATGGCCACCAGCGAAAGCCGTGGTCCCACCGCGGACAGGTCAAAAAGCGGGCGGGCATCAAAGAGCTTGCTTCGGGTTACTGTTGAGGTCGCACTTGCACCCGTGGGTTTTGGTGGGCGCTCTGTGGGTTCCAGACCACCGATGTCCAGGTCCTTGGGATCTTCGAGGGGTGCGACGGCCTGAGTGTGGCCCGTGTCCAGATCCGTCAGCAGCAGGGACATGTTTGTGACGTCGGTGATGTCCCATGCGCGCAGGCCAGTCTGTTGCCAAAGCAGCAAAAGCGGCAATGTGCCGCCGGCCAGATTGAGCTGCGAAGGGGCATATAACACCATCCCCTGAAAATCGTTTTCAGACAGCGTAACCTCGATTTGATCGAGCTGTGATTGCTCCATCGAAAACAGGTCCATGTTCTGGAGCCCCGGAAAGTGCGTATCAGATGAAGCCATAGCGGTGTCCTCAGATTTCAGTGCATGTGATCCCATCAGGACCAATACCAGCGCCCAAGCGGCCAGGCGGCGCATCACTTTAGCAACTGGATTTGCCACGAACCAACGTCTTGAACTCTTCCAGTCTCAGATATGGTTCGCAGGTGTCGCAGAATACTTGTGTGCAGATCGACGGGCTAAGCTGGTGGTACATGATACATGTCCCGGTCTTGTAGATGCCACCGGGATAGCGGGGGTTGGTCATAACAAGCGTCGCAGCATCGTTGCAATGCACACCTTGGCCCCCCTTTGCGGTGTCATACTGTTTTGGATGATTGCCCAGC
This sequence comes from Sedimentitalea sp., assembly GCA_045105075.1. Classification (GTDB taxonomy): domain Bacteria; phylum Pseudomonadota; class Alphaproteobacteria; order Rhodobacterales; family Rhodobacteraceae; genus JBGCDD01. Next base: position 34,402 of record JBGCDD010000109.1, read on the forward strand.
GGGCTTGGCTGGTCTCCGGGGCACGGCGTCTGGGCAAATCCATGGCCAAACTCGTGGGACACGCACTGGTAGTAATTCTTGTTTTTGCCGCTGTACTTGATGAGCATTTGGTGCGCTACGGATTCACCGCCCCAATAGGTGCCGTAGGCAATCTTGAATTTGACCTCAACCTTGTGAACCGTCGGATCAGGCGCGCCTGCAGGTAATTTGACCTTGATGCAATTGAGACCTGAGCGGCCTTTGATAATCTGGATATCGGCGTCTGACAAAGCCCCCGATTTGCCATGATCCGCGTGTCCGGACGGTGCCTTGGACCGCCAGGTGGCATTGCTGAGCAGAGATCCACCCGAGAGAGCAGGCCTGACAATACCCGCATTCCAGCGCCCCAGATCGACGGTCAGTTCGTCAGAGGGTGTTTTGTTGATTTCAAAGGTCGTCAGGCCCGACCTGCCTGCGTCGTCCCATTGGTAGTCGCAAATGATCAGATGGCCTTTGACGGGTTTGTCCGTTTCGGCATCGAACATCGTATAGAACGCGGCGCTGTTGTGGTTTCCTATGACGGTGGCATCGTCGTTGCTACCGGTTCCGGGGTTCACCATCCAGTCGGGATAAATAGTATTCGCGGGCGCATCCTTTTTCTCAAACTCCTTGGCATCCGCCTTGACCATATCCGCGCAGACCTTTGCGTAGGCTTTGACTGAATCCGTCGGAGCAGGTGCTGCCCCGCCTTTGCGCTGCGTCATCTGATACCAGAAACGCCGCCAAACCTGGTAGGTGCCAAGCTTCATTATTGTGCCGGTATAGCTGCCGCCGTCTTCTTCATCCGCCTGCGCAGAGACGCTGAACGTGTCACCGGCATAGATCGAAAAGTGCACCTGCAAGGGTTCTGTCCAGCCTTCGGCATCTGTGCTTAAGGCCTCAACCAGATCGCCGTCTGCCTTCTTAAGCCCGTGTTTGTCAGGCCCATCCAAACCACCCGGGTTACCTTTACCAGTGGCGTCATTCTTGAGCTTTATCTCTACCTTCTTGCCCGAAAGTGATGCTTTGCGCCCTGCGAGGACCCACTCAACACGCGCGCGCACGATGATGTATCGACCATACTCGGGATGACGCTTGGCTTTGCCCTCCAGATCCTGATCAAGATTGACAAATTGCTGGTAGAGACCGTTTGCTTTGTCCGCACGGGTGACCAGGGTTGGTTTCTTGGCGGACACCCCACCGGGGTCTTTGACCACGCCTTCGCTGCCACGATCCAGCACTTCAACAAACTCAACCAACTTGATCTTATGCTCCAGCGGGCAGGGTTCGACGGGATCATCGACGGGTGTATCCGGAAAGTTTTCGTCGGCGTCTTTCTTGGCCGAAACAAGCGTCACAATCAGCGCGGCGGCGGCGATGGCGACAAGCGCGATACCGATTATGATCAGCGGCAACATATCAGCTACCGGCCCGCGCCAGTTCAGCGAGCGCCCTTTTGTGAAGCCGGTCAATGCGCGGGCTTTGCCAGTCCGTGTCTGTGCTACTCAGGATATCGCGCACCCAGGGCAGCGCTTTATCGCGGTCAAAATCCCGGCCAAACGCAAACATCAGGTCAATATAAAGACAAACATCCCTCTGGCTCTCAATCTTATAGGACTTGGCGCGTTTGATGCCATGTTCGATAGCCTCAACAAGTTCGTCCTCATCCAATGCTTCGCAGTGGCTTGGAAAAAAACGATTGAGATGCGTTTTCATTTTCGCCACGAAAGCAGCTCGCGGCATGGAGCGAAACGCATCCATCTGTGTGGGTGTAAACGTCAGCATAAAAACCAACTCTTCTAAAATATACCGTCAGCCTACATCATTGGCCATCAATCTCAAGCTGCAAGACATCCAAGGGCACTGCCCACAGGCGGTAATAAACACTGCGAAATAGCTAAAAGTTGACGACGCGTTCAAAAGAGGCAGTCGGATCGTTTGTTATACATTTCTCCCCGCTTTTTGTAAGCACAGTCGCCCTTTGCTTTGATTTCAGAGGCAAAAATGATGTGACCGGCGCGGCTTTAATCCTGAATGGCCGCACATCTGCGGATGTTCAGGCCCAAGGCGCGTAGATTGATTGTACATCGCATAATAGGCATGCCCCGAACCCGCAAATGTGCCGGGGTCATCTGATGTTTCAGGCGTGACATCGGCGTCTCGAAGCCTGCACGCCAACGATAGATTTCGTGGAAGGATCTCTGGCCTCAAAAAGCTTGCGTTTCCGGCTTTCGGCTCGTGCTAGTGTGTATTGGAACCGCGCATATTGCCCTTTATGTTTATCACACTGCACAGCGCAGTGTCTTCAGTTGAAACATGCCCTGCATACAGCAAGATCGAAAAGCGCCTGCAATTTCGCCGCCGATCCCGAGGTCGACACTGGTACCACGCCGTTTGAACATTTCAGCACCAGACCTGCTTCGTCGAGACTAAAGTCCTCCAGGGTCAGACGCCCAAAAGAACTGTCTTTTGCAGCCCGTGCTGGTGCTATTAGGCCAATGCAGCGTTCATCTGCCAAGGTCGTTTTACCGATTAGTCCGCAAAATCATCCAGCGCGCTCGCCAGTCGACGCCCATCATGCACCGTCATTTTGGGAACAGCCAAATGCGTAATCAGGTCAGGCGAACAGAAGGTTGTTGGTCTGCCCCTGTCCCGCAAGTTCCGCCCCAATTGCTGGTTCAGGCCACTTTCCGTTCGAAAGCGTACCGGTGCCCCCTCTGACACATCCTTAGGATGTGTTGCCGGGCGGCGGGCAGGCGCATGCGAAGCAATTTGGCGAGAGGGAGCGGAATTGTCATAACAATTGCCCTTGCCGCTCATGCGCTGCCCGGCAGCACATGTTTACATGTGTGAAAGGCGACACTTTGAACCCATCTTGGCGCAGGATTTTCTGATGGTCGTGGGAACACTATTGGCTGGCGCGATCTGTATGGAGCCTCTCAGCAGATTGCATCGTGCTGAAAGCACGCCTC
>JBGCDD010000110.1:0-59414 GCA_045105075.1 Sedimentitalea sp.
GATGCTGAGCCCGGCGGTGGTGGGCAACTTCTGGACGTTTCTTTACCAACCGCAGATCGGCTTGTTTAATTACATCATCACCTTTTTCACAGGGGGCGATCCGTCGAGTTTTGAGATGATTGGGTCGGTGACGCTGGCGCCGTGGTCTATTGTGATTGTCGACACCTGGATGTGGACGCCGTTTGTGATGCTGATCTGTCTGGCCGGGCTCAGGTCGATACCCGACTATATCTACGAGGCGGCGGCGATTGATCGGGCCAGCAAGATGCGACAGTTCTTTACCATCACAATCCCGATGGTGCTGCCCTTTCTGATGTTGGCTGTGCTGTTCCGGGGCAGTGAGAACTTCAAGATGTTCGATCTGGTGGTGCAGCTGACCGGGGGTGGTCCGGGCTCGATCACCGAGGTCACGTCGATCAACCTCAAACGTGAAGCGTTCGAGAAATGGCGAACGGGCTATGCCAGCGCCTATGCGATCATATTGTTTGTCACCGTGTTCGGGCTGGCCTCGATCTATGTGAAAGCGCTGAACAAGGTGAAAGAGAGATGAGCACCTATTCCATCACCGAACCCAGCGCGCGGCAGAAATGGGTCGCCGGATCGCTGGTCATTCTTTACGCGGTGATCACGATGATCCCGTTGGCCTGGATCATGCTGACTGGGTTCAAGACGCCACCCGACAGTATTTCGTACCCGCCGAAAGTGTTCTTTGAGCCGTCGCTGGAAGGTTACGTGAACCTGTTCACCACGCGCACACGGGTCAGCCCCGAAGCGCTGGAGGCGCTGCCGCCGCCCGAGACCTGGTACGATGAGATCGTGCGTGAGCGCAATATGGTCATCGCCGGTCCGTCGAAATTTGGCGAGCGGTTTTTGAACTCGGTGATCATTGGGTTTGGCTCGACGTTTTTGTCGATCTTTCTGGGCACGCTGGCGGCTTATGCGTTCAGCCGGTTCAAGATCCCGCTGGCGGACGATTTGCTGTTCTTTATTCTCAGCACGCGCATGATGCCGCCCATTGCGGTCGCGATCCCGATATTTCTGATGTACCGGAACCTGGGTCTGAGCGACACGCATTTCGGGATGATCCTGCTGTACACGGCGGTGAACATCAGCCTCGCGGTGTGGTTGCTGAAGGGTTTCATCGACGAAATTCCGCGTGAATATGAAGAGGCGGCGCTGATTGATGGCTATACGCGGTTTCAGGCGTTTTACAAAGTGGTGCTGCCCCAGGCCGCTACGGGCATCGCGAGCACGGCGATTTTCTGTCTGATCTTTGCCTGGAACGAATATGCTTTTGCGGTGTTGCTGACCAGTGGGACCGCCCAGACAGCGCCGCCGTTCATTCCGACAATCATTGGTGTGGGCGGGCTGGACTGGCCGGCGGTTGCGGCCGGGGCGACGATCTTCCTGCTGCCGGTGATGATTTTCACCATCTTGTTGCGCAAGCATCTGCTGCGCGGGATCACGTTCGGGGCGGTGCGCAAATGAGCCTGTGTGGGAGCCTCCGGCGGGAGTTTATCTGGAAAGATGAAGGGGCGGGTTATGTCTGAGTTTCTGCGCGGGTTGGCGCGGTTTTATCGCGGCCCTTGGGAAATGGTGGCGAGCATTCTGATCGCTGTGGGGGTGGTGCTGTTGATGCAGCCCTTTGTGCTGTGGGCTTACACCTATTCATTCATCGTCACGTTGGTCGGCACGGTGATGTTTATCGTTGTCAGTCATTTTCGGGAGGGCGAGTGATGGCCGAGATTGTGATCAACAACCTGCGCAAGGAATTTGGCGATTTCACGGCTGTTCAGTCATCGAGCTTCAAGATTGAGGATGGTGAGTTTTTCATGCTGTTGGGTCCGTCGGGATGCGGCAAGACCACCACCTTGCGGATGATTGCCGGGCTGGAGTTGCCAACAAGCGGCGAGATCCTGATTGACGGTGAAGATGTCAGCCAGCGCCCGGCAAATGAGCGCGACATTGCTTTTGTGTTCCAGATGTTTGCGCTCTATCCGCATATGAATGTGCGCCAGAACATTTCGTATCCGTTGATCAGTCAGGGCATGAAGCGCGTTGATGTGAAGGCTAAGGTGGCGGAAGTGTCGGCGATTTTGGGCATTGAGGATATTTTGAACCGCCCGGTCGGCGGTCTTTCGGGGGGGGATCGTCAACGTGTGGCTTTGGGGCGGGCGATTGTGCGCAACCCCAAAGCGTTCATGATGGACGAACCGTTGGGCGCTTTGGATGCGGAGTTTCGCGAGCACATGGCCGAAGAGCTGCGCGCGTTGCATGACCGGATGGGCGCGACGACTGTTTATGTCACCCACGACCAGCTTGAGGCGATGCAGATGGGCGACAAGATCGTGGTGATGAATCACGGTGTGATCGAACAGTTTGGCGCGCCCCAAGACATTTACGACAAGCCGGCGACCTTGTTTGTGGCGGATTTCATTGGTTCGCCGTCGATGAATTTCATTGACTTTGATGGCGCGGTGACACCCGGCCAGGGCGAGGTTGATCTGGGCGGGCATGTCATGGGAGTGCCAGAGGCGCGCCAGGGGTTTCAGGGTCCGATGGTGTTTGGTGTGCGCCCGGAGCATGTGCATCTGCGTGGCGACGCGGGATATCGGGGTGAGATTTTGGCGGCGGAATATTTAGGCACCACGCAAATCGTGACGTTGAAAACCCAAGGCGGTTTGATCAAGTCGCGGATCGGATCAGAGCAAAACGTCAAGGTGGGCGACAGCGTGGGTGTGCAGTTTGATCCCAAAACCGTGACGCTGTTTGATCGTGGTTCGGGGCAGGCGCTGCGGTCGGCGTTGAATGAGGGGGTGCTGGGGCATGGCTGAAGTCACGTTGAACGGGGTCAGCAAGTCCTTTGGCAAAGACGTGGCGGTCGATGACATTTCGATGACCATTGCCGATGGGGCTTTTGTGGTGCTGTTGGGCCCGACAGGGGCGGGCAAGACCACCACATTGCGGCTGATTTCGGGGTTGGAAAAGCTGGACGCGGGCGATGTCACGATTGGCGGGCGGTCGGTTGTTGATGAAACCCCGGCCCAGCGCGACGTGGCGATGGTTTTTCAGCAATATTCGCTTTATCCGCACCTAAGCGTGCGCGACAATCTGGCCTTTCCGCTGCGTTCGCCGATTTTGCGCACGCCCGAGGATGAAATCACGCGCAAGGTGAACGAAGTGGCCGAGGTGCTGCAGATCCCTCACAAGCTGGACAACAAGGCGACCGAACTTTCGGGCGGTGAAATGCAAAGGGTGTCGATTGGGCGGGCTTTGGTGCGCTCGCCGTCGATCTATCTGATGGACGAACCGCTGAGCTCGCTGGATGCCAAACTGCGCGCCGAACTCAGGATCGAGCTAAAACGCATTCATGCGGATCTGGGCGCGACCCTTCTTTATGTCACCCATGATCAGATCGAGGCGATGACGATGGCGACCCATGTGGGCGTGCTGGATCATGGCAAGCTGGTGCAGTTCGGCACCCCGCGCGAGATCTATGAAAACCCGGTCAGCTTGTACGTGGCGGGGCGGCTGGGGTTGCCGCGCATCAATGTGCTGCCCGCCGATCTGTTTCCGGGCGCGCCCGGCAAAGCGGCCAAGATCGCCATGCGTCCCGAACATATTGCCCAGGGCGACGGGCAGGTTTCAGATGTGACGCGGGTTGAACATCTGGGCGATCAGACCCGGCTGCATTTGCGTCTGCGCGGGCATGATATCATCACGTTGGCCGATGTGCACACGTCTTTGACTGTGGGTGATCAGGTGTCGATTGCGCCGCGCAACCCGCTCTATTTTGACGCCACTGGCGACCGCGTGACCTAAGGAGATTTGACATGACGCAGTTTATCAACACCAAAGAAACGTTGGTCACCGAAGCGCTGGACGGGCTGTTGCGCACCGCTGGTGGTCGCTTGGCGCGGCTGGATGGGTATCCGCATATCAAGGTGGTTGTGCGCAGCGATTGGGACAAATCCAAGGTCGCATTGGTGTCGGGCGGTGGTTCCGGGCATGAACCCAGCCACGCGGGTTTTGTCGGGCAAGGCATGCTCACGGCAGCCGTTTGTGGCGAGGTGTTTGCCAGCCCGTCGGTCGATGCGGTGCTGGCGGGCATTCTGGCGGTCACTGGCAAGGCGGGCTGTTTGCTGATCGTGAAAAACTACACTGGTGATCGGTTGAACTTTGGGCTGGCCGCAGAACGCGCGCGCGCGTTTGGGTTGAAAGTTGCGATGGTGGTGGTGGATGATGATGTGGCACTGCCCGATCTGCCTCAGGCGCGCGGGGTGGCAGGCACGCTGTTTGTGCACAAGATCGCCGGCGCTTTGGCCGAACAGGGTCAGAACCTCGACACGGTTGCAGGTGCTGCGCAACGGGTGATCGAAGGGGTCGCCTCGATCGGGATGTCACTTGATACCTGCACGGTTCCGGGGTCGCCCAAACAGGACCGTATTGCGCCGGGCAAAGCCGAGTTGGGCCTGGGCATTCACGGCGAGCCGGGTATTGAACAGGTCGATTTCACCACCGCCGCTGATGCAATGGCGCGGGTGGTGGACCGCTTGGCGCCAACCCTCGCGGACGGACCGCATGTGGCGCTGTTGAATAATCTGGGCGGCACCACGCCGCTGGAAATGTCGGTGCTGGCCGAGGAACTGATGACGTCGCGCATTGGCAAACAGATCAGCTGGATGGTCGGGCCGGGGCCATTGATGACCTCGCTTGATATGCAGGGGTTTTCGGTGTCGCTGTTGCCGGTGTCGGCGGGTGACGAGGCGCTGCTGACCGCAGATGTCGCGCCCACCGCCTGGCCCGGGTGTCTTGCCGTGGGCGATGTTGCGGTGCTGCCTTTGCCGGACGGGCTGACCCCGATCCAGCCGATTCCCTCGCAAGATCCGGTGATGGCGGCGTTCCTGTCAGAATGTTGTCGTGCGCTGATCGCCTCCGAGGCCGATCTGAACACGCTGGATTCCCATTCCGGCGATGGTGATACAGGGTCCACCGTGGCCACCGCTGCGCGCGCGCTGTTAGAGGCGATTGAGCGGTTGCCGCTGGCGGATCTGACACAGCTTTACCGCGCCATTGGGCTTGAACTGAGCCAGACCATGGGCGGATCATCTGGGGTTTTGCTGGCGATCTTCTTTGCGGCGGCGGGCGATGCCTCGGCCAGCGGGGTTGGCGCCATTGCCGCGTTGCAGTCGGGCCTGGACCGGGTTCAGCAGGTTGGCGGCGCGCAGGTCGGTGATCGCACGATGATCGATGCTTTGTCACCGGCGCTCGCGGCATTGTCCGAGGGCATCGCACCTGCAGCAAAAGCGGCCCGCGCCGGCGCCGAACACACCGCGCAGATGACTCGCGCCAAGGCTGGGCGTGCGACTTATATTTCACCCGATCAATTGGCCGGTCACACCGATCCGGGCGCCGAAGCGGTTGCGCGATTGTTTGAATTCATCGCCGCGCGCCCTGCGTCATAAAGGACGCCCAAAGCGTTTCAGGTGGCGCTGGCTTTTTCCCCGAGGCCCTGCTAGAGCACCCCGTGTTAGCGTTAACATCGCACTTTGAAACGAGTCGCGCTGAAACGGGATGCCAGAAGGGATCGGGAAATGACTGTCAAACTTGCCATCAATGGATTCGGTCGCATTGGCCGCTGCGTGCTGCGCGCCTGGATTGAAAGCGGGCGCACTGATGTGGAAATCGTCGCGATCAATGATCTGGCGCCGATCGCAACCAATGCGCATTTGCTGCAATTTGATTCGGTGCACGGGGTGTTCAATCGCGACGTAGAGATCGAAGGCGACCGGCTGATCGTGGACGGGCGCAGCATCAGGGTCAGCAACGAACGCGCGCCTGATCAACTGGCCTGGGGCGATGTTGACATCGCACTGGAGTGCACCGGCGTTTTCAAAAGCCGCGCCAAGGCCGGAGCCTATCTCAAGGCGGGGGCCGGCAAAGTGCTGATTTCAGCGCCGGGCGAAGATGCGGACAAAACCATCGTTTACGGCGTCAACCACACAGAGCTGGGCAGTGACGATCTGATTGTGTCGAATGCGTCGTGCACGACCAACTGTCTGGCGCCAGTGGCAATGGTGCTCGACGAAGCCTTTGGTCTGGACTCTGGCTATATGACCACAATCCACAGCTACACCGGCGATCAGCCGACATTGGACACTGCGCACAGCGACCTTTACCGCGCCCGCGCCGCGGCGATGTCAATGATCCCAACCTCGACCGGTGCGGCTCGCGCGGTGTCACTGGTGCTGCCTCAGTTAAAGGGCAAGCTCGATGGGTCGGCGATTCGTGTGCCAACGCCAAATGTGTCAGTGGTGGACCTGTGCTTTGTGCCCGCGCGCGCGACGACAGCAGTGGAAATCAATGATGCAATGCGCGCGGCAGCCAATACAGATGCCTTGCGCGGCATTCTGACGGTAAGCGACTTGCCGCTGGTTTCGAGCGATTTCAACCACAATCCTGCCTCATCTATCGTTGCCAGCGCACAAACCAGCGTCGCCGAGGGCGGAATCGCCCGCGTTCTCAGCTGGTATGACAACGAATGGGGTTTTTCCAATCGGATGTTGGATACCGCGGGAACCATGGGTCAACTGTGATTCTCCGACGTAGAATCGAAACAATCGATATCTAGCTGCGGCACTGTTTCGCACCTTTTTTCCGAATGTGGCCAAAATTAGGCTCTCGGAAATGGAAACACACTGTTTATGGTGAATTTCTGACAAATCTCACCGTGAATGCTAGAAAGATTTGTGAGCAATTTGCGGCAAGATTTAGGCGAAGGACTGTGCTAAGAGCACGTCACGAAGTCTGATCGGTCCGCTGGGGCGAGTAAGAGTGGATGTCTTGGCAGTACGCTGCGGCGGTTTTTGACGAGTAAACAGATTGGGTCTTGGAACAAGATCTGGTCTCCGGGTGCAAACCCGGGAAGTGCCTTGGAGGGCGACGATGAAAGATTTCGGTCAAGATGACGGTACAGTCGGTTTTGGCGGCATTGCCGCTGATACAGCCCGCTTTAACGCGTCCACTGCATTCTTCACACCATCCGCAACTGCAGCTGTCTCCGGTTTGGCCCTGCATGAGCCCAAACCCCGTGTCACCCAGCCATTGGCATCCAAAAGCGTCGTTTATCAGACGGTTGGCAAGCGAATGCTGGACATCGCGCTGGTTATTTTGACGGCGCCGATCACGTTGCCTGTTGTGATCCTGTGCGCCATCGCGCTGTGGATCGAAGGTGGTTCGCCATTCTACAGCCAGGACCGCCTGGGCAAAGGTGGTGGTCGGTTTTCAATTCTGAAACTGCGCACCATGGTTCAAAACGCCGATCAGCATCTGGCCGATGTGCTTGCCAAAGACCCGGCCATGAAGCACGAGTGGGACACCACTCAGAAGTTGAAAAAAGACCCCCGTGTCACTCCTCTGGGTGCCACGTTGCGGGCCACCTCGCTGGATGAATTGCCCCAGCTGTGGAATGTTCTGAAGGGCGAGATGAGCCTTGTCGGCCCCCGCCCAATGCTGCCCGAGCAGTTGTCAATGTATGGTCCCGCCGAAGCGTATTTCGCTATGAAACCGGGCATCACGGGAATTTGGCAGGTGTCGGCGCGCAACGAAAACCATTTTGCTTACCGTGCCGAAATCGACGCTGTATACTGTGCGGGTGTTTCGGCGTGGGGAGATGTGGTATTGATGGCCAAGACCGTAGGCGTCGTTCTGAAGCGCACGGGTTATTGATCACGTCTGGGTGACGTTCACAAATTATTATCGACTTCGGTCACAAATTTGCCGTGTGCGTGGGCTGCACAGGACAAAATGAACAGGAAAGGGTGCTGGCATGAAAGACGACCACGCACTGAACACGACATTTGGTCAAAACGGGGACCAGCCTGCGCCCAAGTCGCGCGGCTTGTTTCGGGCTGCCGGAAAATCAACACCATCCATGGGTCTGACCCCGGTGCGCCAGCGCACTGTGCGCGCGCCATTGGCGCCTGTGATTGTCCAACCGCCTGCGGGACCGCTGCCCGATTGGAACGATCTGCGTCTGGTTTTGCCCGGTGTGCGCAAACACATCTTGCACCGCTCGCCCTTGGTGAATTTCTTCCGCGAAGACCCGGTGTCGAAATCCTTTGATCTGCTGCGCACCCGTCTTTTGCAAACTCTGCGCGCCAACGGATGGCACCGCATTGCCATCGCCGCCCCAACACAGGGCTGTGGCAGCACTTTTACAGCCGTGAACCTGGCGCAAAGCCTGTCGCGTGTGCAGGGCAGCCGTAACGTGCTGATGGATTTGAACCATCGCAAACCCGGTCTGGCCAAAGCGCTGGATATGGATGATGTGAGCTCGATGCGCGGCTTCCTGAGTGGTGATGTCTCGATGGAACGACATCTCGTGCGGGCCAGCAAGACCCTGGCCGTTGGGTTGACTGGCGGGGCCGATCAAGATGCCGCCGAATTGCTTCACGATGCCAGATGCGCCGCCTCGATGGACCGGATCAGCACGGCTTTGCGTCCGGATGTGGTGCTGTGTGATCTGCCGCCGATCCTGGAATTTGATGATCTGGCCGCCTTCCTGCCGCAAGTTGATGGGGTGTTGCTGGTCGCCAATGGCACCAAAACCCTGCCAAAACACATCGCGGCTTGCGAAAAAGTTCTCGAGGGTAACACCCGTGTTCTGGGTGTGATTCTGAACCAGGGACGCTGCGCCGGACCCGATCCGCTGGACGCCTAAGGGCCAAACAACCCACCTTTGCCATATTCCGGCCCCACAAATATGCGTCATGTGGGGTTAAGAATTATGGTGTATTGCGGTAGGTATCCGTGATTCATCCAATAATCTGAGTGCGAGAAGCAGAGTATGGGCCCGATCTATTCCGTTGACGAATTGCTCGACATGGTGCGTCGCCGTGCCTTATTCATGTTCTTTGTGATTGTTCTGGGCAGTCTCGCTGGGCTGTATTGGGCGTGGAGCCAACAGCATATGTACCGCGCCTCTGAGGTTATTCAGATCGCGCGCCCCAAGATTGCCGATGATCTGGCGCCGTCCACGGTTGCAGGGTCATCCGCGCGACGTTTGCAATTGATCCAGCAACAGCTGATGACCCGGGGCAGCGTGCTGGAAGTCATTGAAGCCTATGGTCTTTACGCCGACACCCCGGACATGAAGCCCAGCGAGCTGGTCAACCGGTTGCGCAATTCCGTGCGCATCGAAGGGGTGGCTGCGGCACGCGAAGGTTTCGCCGATGATGGCACCATGTCAGTGCTGACGATTACAGCGGAAATGCCCAACGCGGAACAAGCCATGTTGGTGGCACAGGAATTGGCACATCGCACGATCAACCTGTCGACCAATTCAAGAATCGAACAGGCAAAAGAGACTCTCGAGTTTTTCAGCGCGCAAGAAGACGCCCTGCGTGCGCAAGTTTTGGAACTCGACAACCGGTTGGCCGAATTCCGCAACGCAAACGAGCTTTCGATTCCCGGTGGTGTTGAATTCCGCCGGTCCGAACTGGCCTCGATCAATCAAGCGGTTCTCGACATCGACCGCCAGCGCATCCAGTTGCAGCGCGAGTCTGATCAGATCAGTGATACGCTGCGCCCGGCAACTGCGCGCCGTCAGAGAGCTGAATTTGCCGAGCAAATCACCACATTGGATGATCAACGCCGGCTTTTGTCCGACCGCCGCGATGAGTTGGCCAAATCGATTGAAACCTCACCAGATGTGGAACGCGAATTGGGCGCATTTGAGCGCCAGCGTTTGCAGCTGCAGGAACAACTCAATGTCATTTCAACCCGCCGAAATGAAGCAGAAGTCGGGTTCCGCTTGGAAACCCGTCGCCAGGCCGAACGTTTGACCGTGATTGAACCTGCGTCTCTGCCAGATTATCCGTACACTGGCAGCCGCAAGAAAAAGGCGCTGATGGGCGCTGTGGGCAGCGTGATGGCGGCCTTCGTTCTGGCATATCTGCTGGAATTACGCCGCCCGGTTATTCGCACCGCCGCTCAGATGAAACGCCAGGTTGGCATCGCGCCTGTGGTGACGATTCCCTATTTGGACGTCACGCCAAAGCCAAGACCATGGTGGCGACGCATTTTTGGCCGTCGCCGGTCGGATCGCGGCCAAGCCGCCTGAACTTGGCTCCGGGTTTGATCGGCTCTTCAATTCGCGATCAAAGCGGTGATCGCAGGCCAGTGCAGCCAAACAGCGCCGCTTGCGCCCATTATCCCAACCATACCATAGCCAAAATCGTGGACAGGGTCCCACACATGATGGCGCCGCGCCAACCAGATTAACACTGCGTGAACCATGAACAATGCCGCCCCCATGGCCACAATGGCTCCAACCAGGCCAAACTGGGTGACGCCAACAATCAACAGCAGCACTTGCAATACAGCACGGGTCGCGGAAAACACAAAAAACGACCGGCTGTCGCCGGCGGCCAAAGCGGCCTGATCATAGGTCATGCCAATGACAGCTGGGATCAGTGCGCAAGAGATCAGTGTCACCATGGCGCCGGACGCTGTGTATCGATTGTCATACATCAGATCCACCAGCCAAGGCCCAATCAGCGCCATGACCAGTAAAAGGCCCAGTATTCCTGCCGTCAAACCTATACGAAGCCTGGCTTGTGCCCGCCGGTTTTCTGGCGCTTCGGCTGGCGGTTTCTCGCGATAAACCGGAATCAGCACCTTTTGGGTAACGGCATGGCCAAGCATCATGGGAAAGCTCGCCAAAAAGTAGCCGATGTTATACAGCCCCAAAGTTTCCAACGACAAATACTTGCCTAAAATTGCGCGGTCGCCTTGAGAAGAAACAAACCAGAATGCGGTGCTCAGAAATATCCACCGCCCGAAGCGGATCAATTCTCCCGCTGCCTTGCGCTCCCATCGGAACCGATTTGCAGCACCCGGCAGATAAACCCAGGTCAAAAACAGCTTGGCGGCGGCCTGCACCACGCCGCCAAGGACAAGCGCCATCACCGATTGTGTGATCCAGGCCAGCCCGACCATCACCACAACCCCAATCACTTGTGAGATCAGATCGAGCGCGGTCAGCCGTCCGACCAGCAAATGGCGATGTGCTGTTTCAATGCGCGTGGGGTTGAAGCCGGCGATGAACAGGGAAATGCCGGCGATTGGCAGATAAAGCGCCAGATCAGGTTCATTGTAAAACGCCGCAACAGGCCAAGCGGCCAACGCGGCCAAACCCCACAAGCACACGCCACGGATGACCTGAATGCTCCATGCCGTGTCCAAGAAATCCGGATCATCGCCGCGCGCACTTTGGGCGATCGATGGGCTGATCCCCACATCTGAAAACATCGCCAAACCGACTGTGACAACGCTGACCAACGCCATCAGACCAAAGGCCTCCGGAAACAACAGCCGCGTCAGGATCAAATTTGCTGCCAGCCGCAGCGCTTGACTGCCGCCATAGCCCATCATCAAAAGCGACGCGCTGCGCAGAACCCGCGCCATCAATCCATTGCCGTGAAAAACCTGTGCCAGCCTGCTCATCCTAGGTCATCCATGTCGTTGCGGCGCCCGGGAATCGGGCCTGTGCCGTGTGTCTTGTTGCGGATCAAATTGCCGGTTTAGGGTGGTTTTGTCGCCTTGCCCCAAGGCCGGTTTGCCCGGTTTTTACATAAATGGCGAAACAATCCAAATCCCAGCTTCGGATTGCCACCGCATTTGCCAACCCATCTTTTCACAGCGCACTCAAAGCAGTAGCGTGCGCGAAATGCAAATCCTAGGGGTTCGATGTGAAACTTGCCTATGTCCTGAACACCTATCCACAGCCGTCGCACAGTTTTATTCGCCGCGAATTGTTAGCTCTTGAAGCGGATGGGGCGGATGTTGTTCGTTTGGCGATGCGCCCGGCGGATGCGACGCTTGTGGATGCCGGTGACATCGCAGAAGCCGCGCGCACGCGCTATGTTTTGGCGCAAGGAGCCCTTGGTTTGCTGGGGGCTTTGCTGCGGCAGGCGACAAAAGCACCTTCGGCGACGATGGCGGCTGTCAAATTGGCCGTGCGTTTGGGGCGGGCGTCACATGTTGGAGTGCTTCGCCACATGATCTATCTGGCCGAGGCCGCCTTTGTTGCGCAGGCTTGCAAGGCTGGTGGCGTGCAGCATATGCACGCGCATTTTGGCACAAACGCGGCCGCTGTCGCCATGTTGGTGCAGGCGATGGGTGGGCCGAGCTACAGCTTTACCGTGCATGGTCCCGAAGAGTTCGACGCCCCCGGCGCGTTGTCATTGGGGCTCAAACTTGATCGGGCGGCCTTTGCGGTTGGTGTCAGCGAATTCGGGCGCAGCCAACTCAGCCGATGGGCTGCTTTTGCCACCTGGCCACGGTTGAAAGTCGTCCATTGCGGGATCGTGCCTGAGGCGTTTGATGATCCCAAACCGCTGCCAAGCGGACCTCTTCGGTTGGTCGCAATTGGACGGTTTGTAGAGCAAAAAGGGCAGATGAAGCTGGTTCAGGCGATGGCTGAGGTGATCAAAATCCACGCTGACGTTCACTTGGCGTTGGTCGGCGACGGTGAGATGCGCGGCGATCTGGAACGCGCGATCATCGAGGGGGGCATGACGGAAAATGTCACGCTTACGGGTTGGCTGGACGAAGCGGGCGTGCGCGATCAACTGGCAGCTGCGCACGCATTGGTGATGCCAAGTTTCGCAGAAGGGTTGCCGATGGTGGTGATGGAGGCGATGGCCGCCGCACGTCCGGTCATCGCGACCTATATCGCGGGCACGCCTGAGCTGGTGCAGCCTGGAAAAACCGGCTGGCTGGTTCCGGCCGGGGACGTCGGCGCGCTGGCTGGCGCAATGGTTGAGGCGGCGCAAACCCCGCCCGAGACGTTGCGTGCGATGGGTCAGGACGGGCGAACACGGGTGCTTGCGCGCCACGATGCGACCAAGGAAGCGGCCAAACTGGCTGACCATTTCCGCGCTGCAATCAAAGGCTGATCAGCGCCCGCGCGCCCAGCGGGTTTGGTTGCGCGCATAGTTGGATTTCACCGCCAAAGACACAGCCGCATAAGTCACAAAGCCCACCGGATCGCGCACCAGTCGCGCCAAAACACCGCCCATACCAAGGACATGTTTTTCGTCGTTACGCAGCAGACGCGGGGCTTTTGCCGCAATTTCGTCCACGCCGTCGTTTTGACGTCGCCGCACCCGCACCAGATTGGTGAATCCCTCGACCATAGGCCAGGAATAGCTGGCAGGCACGCCGATCCGTTCGGCTGGCGCAAAGTGCAAACGCACAAAGGTGTCGTCGGAAATGATGTCAGGAAACGTGCTCCATCGTGCCCGCCCCGCAGCGTTAACGGCAAAAATACCAAAACCCGGAACACCGTGAGTCAGAAAGGGCAGGGTCGTCCAAAACCGGCCATATGCCCGCGTGATCAAACTGCGCGCGGGGGCAACGGTCGGCTGACCGCTGGCATATCGCGGCGCACCAGTGTCAAGCGCGCCGATGATTTGCGCGATCAGCGGTGGCGTCACCGTGACATCGGCGTCCAGATAGATCCGCAATCCGCCGGCCGCCTGTTCGTCACCCTTGTTTAATGCGTTCAGCTTTCCGCCTTCAGCCAAATCCAGCACCTGAAGTGACCAGCCGCGCGCCTTTGCGGTTGCGGCAAATGTCTGGGCGCGTTGTGCGGTATCGTCGTTGCATCCGTTGGCAACGACAATAATTTCAACGCTCCAGGCGTTTTGTGGCGGTTCCGATTCCAGCAAAGCCGACAGGCACGTGTCTATGTAACCTGCCTCGTTGTGGGCGGGCAGGATGATGGACGCCAAGCCGGTCATTGTGCGGCCACCAATGCGTTCCAACGCGGGTTAGTGTCGGACAAATAGCGCAAAGCGCCCCAACTGCCCCATTTATTGGGCGCATAAACATCTGAATAAGCGGTGAACATTTGCCCGCCCAATCTGTGCCATCCTTCGAGCAAACGCGCATACAGCACGCCCATATCAGGCGCATAGTTGAACTGTACGAAAAACGCGGTCAGCGCATTATCATCGACCATCGCTCCCAATCCAACCACATGGCTGCCGCCCTCATACATGATCAGATCCAATCCGTAGCGCTGCGCGACGTCTGCGTGGTAGGGCCAGGTTGTGCCCAAAAGATCGTCGAGCGTGTCGCGCACCTCGCCACTCAGAGCGCCATTTTGCAGCTCTTGTCCGGCCATCGCGTTCGCAAAATCCCATTTGTATCGTGCGATATGTGTTTCAAGATCCTGCCCGGTCAAACCTTGTTCTTGCCCGGATGTGCGTGCGCGTGTCAGGCTTTCGTCAATCCAATCGCGCACCATCGGCGCGCGGTCTTCCAGCCCCAGAATGCCGCCGAAATAGCCGGTGATTGCATAGGCATCGAAATGGCGCGCGGGTCTGTCCTGTTGCCAAAGTGGGGCTTCAAGTGCCGCCTCTTCCAGCCCCAGCCAGCCGGTTTGCGACGAAATCACATTGCGCAATCGCGGCGAGCCAGCACCAAAAACACCCGACCAAATCTGGGCAATTTCCGCAGCGCGCTTGCCATAAAACTGCATGCCTGCATCGCGCGCAGACCAAAGGGCCTGTGCCTTTTCGTCAGCCCAACGGGTCTGTTGAAATTGCCAATTCCAAACCTCATTCGAAAACTCGACAAACGCGGTTTGATCCGGGCCAAGCGCGCTGTGTACCTGTTGTGCAAAGCGGGTGACATATCCGTCGGTGGCAAGGTGGGGCATGTTGAACCACGCATCTGCTTGTAGACGGTTGGCCAACGCTATCATTATTGGCAGTGGCACACCGTGGCCGGCCCAGGTGAAATCAGCCATCCGTGGACGGTTATCCCACTGGGATTGTTCGGAATTGTTGGTTTCCATCCAATCCATAAACCGCAATGCGGAAAAGCCATCCAGCCGCGCCAGCCAATCGGGGTTGAACAGTTCACCGTTGTCCAGCGCAGCGGCCCGATCTTCGCGCACCAATGTGATGTTGCGTACGTGATCGCCATTGCGGGCCCGGTCGGTTTTTTGAATGCGGATGTCGACAGAGCCGGGGCCGGGCACGAAATCGAATGTCACGTGATTGCGCCCATAGCGGACGTTTTTGGCGCGTCCGCCCGCCTCAACAATGCCGTTGCCTTCAAATTGCAGTCGATATCGCCCGGCCAACAAGCGGGCCTGGGGTGGCAAATCGGTCAACACAAGCGTGCCGATCGAGCCAAGACTGCGTGGGATCTGCAAGGGATAGCCGTTGGGATCAAGCAGGCCCTGGGCGCGCATGTCTTCAAATTCCATGCCCCCCCATTGCCCAGGACGATGCCCGATCCAGGCGCGCGCGGTCTTCATGACGTCCAAAAACGGCTGCTGTGGGCTCCAATCCGTGACCGCGGCCAACCCAATTGCAACGCTCGAGCGGGTCGCAACCGGGTCGGGCCGGGCCAGCTCAAGGATGGACGGCGGGGTGCGCTTTGCAGCCACTTCGACCTGTCCACCAAGTGTTTCCCAGGCAATGGTTTGCAAGGTCTGCGCCAGATCGGGAGCAATCGCCGGATAGGGTTTTCCCCAGGCATCAGCCAGCTGCGCCGGTAAGCCAATTGGTGAATCATCTGCAATTACAGCGTATTGCAACATGGTCAGGAAATAAAATCCGATGTGATTGGGATGAATGTCGTCGGCAAAAACATCACCGATACTGTTCAGCCCCGGAACGGTCCCGGCGGTGATCGCATCGTGCAAACGCGCCATCGCCTGACCAGCAGGGATCATCTGGACCGGCGGAGTCGAGTGCTGCGCATTCGCGTTGTCCAACAGGCTTTGCCATTTATCTGCATCCTGATCGAGCCGGGTGCGCCACGGCGTTGCGGAATTTGCGTCATAGGGCACATCAACGCCGGTGCCGCTGTTCAGACTGTGCCAGGTTTCTTGCAGAAAAACCCGCGCCTGCGGATTGGCTCCATGCGCCAGATCAGCATAGTTTTTCAATGCGCCCGCGCTGTCGCTCCATTGTAGGTGATTGGCCAGCGGGATGGCTTCCGTCACAATCAACACGTCAAACCGACCCTCGGCCAATGCTTTACGGGCATTCGCACCTTCGGCCGCGTCGCCATTTTCCCAATTGT
The DNA here is from genome assembly GCA_045105075.1 of Sedimentitalea sp. GTDB lineage: Bacteria > Pseudomonadota > Alphaproteobacteria > Rhodobacterales > Rhodobacteraceae > JBGCDD01. Next base: position 16,111 of record JBGCDD010000110.1, read on the forward strand.
AGCTCAGTGGAGCACCGTTGATGATTTGCGCTTCCACCACCACCTCTGGGGGCAAAACGTCATCCAGCATCTGTGGGTTCGTCTGACCAAACAGCGAATGACCCACAAACAGGACACCGCCGAGCGTATCAAGCCAACTCATTGTGCCACTCCGGTCTTGGGATAAGACGTGACCACATCCCACACGGTTTGTTGCATCAGCAATGCCGCTTTGGCGTTAGGAGCCTGAGCCGGTGTGCCATCAGCGCGTTTGAGTTGAAACGCTAGCCCGACGGGCGAACGGTGATAAAGCACAGCGTAATGGGTCAGCGCGACCAAATAGGCGCCAAGATCGCCCAGATGGATCGGATCAACTTCTCCCTTTGGCGTGCGGGCAAAAAGCGAGGTTCGATCTGTCATCTCGCCGATCGGACCATCGGCCTCCAGCGCGCGCACAAATTGCGCCATCACCTGTCCGGCCGGAATAACATAGACCTCGGCTTGCGAGCGCGCCAGATGCGGCAAAAGCAGTTCCCTTTCCCAAAGCGCGGGCAGATCAGCATCCAATCGGGCCAACCAACCAGCCTCGTCATCGAGCCGGTGCCAGGTTTCATACAAATAGACCCGCGTTTTAGGGCTTTGCGCGTGCACATGATCGGCCCAGGACGTCACATATTTTGCACTGTCATGATAGGCGATCGCGTCGCGCAGCTCGACCATCTCAGTCATCACAAACGCATCCAAAGTGGCGTCCGCAATGCTGGGTTTGACCGGGCGATGGCGGTCATGGGCGTTTTCGACCTCAAAACCATTCACTGGAATATTCGGTTCCCAATGCTGTTTCAAAGACGCGCCCCAACCCAATTGGCTGGCGTAATCGTGGCCTTGGCCAGCAAGCTGTGCCAACATCGCCGGCATGTCGCGCCCGACCAGCGAATGGCCCAAATGGAACACCTGCAACGGGTGCTGTGGGGCGGGCAAAGGTGTGGCATACGTCATCTCAACCTGTTCGGGCGAGGGCAAACGCGGGCTAAGCCAATACCACGCGGCGAAAGCCGCCAGTGCCGCAAACAGCCCAAACCCCAAAATCCGGGGCATGCTCAGAAAAGCAGAAGAAGACATGGCGCTGCGCCTCTTTCAGACCTGATTTAACGGGGGAAAACGGTCAAGGCCGTCACGATCAACCCGCGTTCCGAAGCAAATCCACCAACCAGCGAACTGTTACGCGCGAAAGGACCAGTGTCTTGTGTAAAACGGGCAGAAAACCGGTTTTTGCCTAAATCCAAAGCGATTTCAAAACGATCGAACCCAAGCAAACATTTGCTGAGCGGATATTGCGCTTTGAACGCTGTTTCCTTGGCGCTGAAGATCAGTTTCGCATGCAGCGTGCTTTCGTTTGCTGGAAATTGCGCAAGCCATTTCCGTTCGGCTGCGGTGCACACGATGTCAAAAAGATCAGGGTCCAGACCGGTGCGTTCTTCCACATCGACGCCCAAACTTGTGCAATCCTGCGCCCGGGCAAGGGCCGCGATGCAGCAGGTTTGGGAATGCGAAAGACTGCCCACAAGCCCAGGCGGCCAAATCGGGGCGCGATCCGTTCCCATCAACACCGGGCTGATCGGCTTGTTCAGCTTTGCCATCGCACGCCGTGCCGCGCTGCGCCCGGCTGCAAAAGCGCGCTGTCGCGCAGGAACGGCGCGTTGCAGGGCGGCGGATTCCTGTTCCAGAACCCGGTGATGGGGCGCGCGCGGATCGGTGACGCTGATCGCGACACAGGGGTCAAACAGCGCGCCGGCAAGCGTCTCGCCGATTTGAACAGGTGTTTCAAACTGGGTTGCGTGGATCATCCTGTCCGCTCCCGTCGCCCGGCCCGCATGGCGCGGCGTTTCGACATGGTCGCGTCACGTTCGGGCGCGCTGACGCTGGGCTGTGCGGGCTCTGGTGCTGGCGCGCCTTGCACGTGATTGGCCAAGGCCGACAATGTCGGAAAGCGGAAGATGTCGGTGATCGACAGTTTCGCAAGCCCCAGTGTGCTGCGAATTTCCCGGTGGGCCTGAACCGCCAGCAGCGAATGCCCGCCAAGCGCAAAAAAATTGTCGTCTGGGCGAATGTCGCTCACGCCCAAAACTTGCGACCAGATCTTTGCAATACCTGCCTCGATGCCGTCGGCAGGGGCCGAGGCGGCGAGGCGCGGCGCACGGAGCTGAGTTGGCTCAGGCAGCGCGTTGCGGTCGATTTTCTTGTTTGGAGTCAGTGGGAACGCATCAAGCGATACGATGTCGGCGGGCACCATCACTTCGGTCAAATGTTGTGCCAGATAGGCAAGCACGGCTTTGGCATCCAATGCTGTTGAAGAGGTCACATATCCACAAAGGCGGGTATCTCCACCGCTGCGTTCGCGCGCAATGACAACGGCCCCCGTGACACCACCATATTGGGCCAAACAGCTTTCAATCTCGCCCAACTCGATGCGTTGCCCGCGGATTTTAATCTGATGATCCGCGCGGCCCAAAAAGTCGATCTGCCCATTGGGCAGCCAGCGCACCAAGTCGCCGGTGCGATACATGCGTGCGTTGGGCGCCGTGTCAAATGGATCGGGAAGAAAACGCTCATCGGTGAGTTCGCGCCGTTGCCAATAGCCACGCGTCACACCGTGCCCGGCGATGAACAATTCACCAGGCAGACCCGTGGCGACCGGCGCCAAATCATCGTTCAGCACATAGACTGACGTGTTGGCAATTGGCGCACCAATCGGAGCCGTGCCGCTCAGCGTGCCGGCCACACGGTCGGTTGTCGACCAGATCGTGGTTTCTGTTGGCCCGTACATGTTCAAAATCTCTGCACGGGTAAAATTGCGCACATCCTGAACCAGATCGGCCGGCAAGGCCTCGCCGCCCAACATCAGATGGCGCAAATTGCGCAGGGCGGTGCGGGCTTCGTCGTTGCTGGCGATAATGCGCGCCATGCTGGGCGTGCATTGCAAATGGGTCACCTTGTGGCGGATCACTTGCGCGGCCAGCGAAAAATCATCCGCCGCCAATTGCGTCGGTGCATTAACGCGGCGCAACACATCGGCCAGCGGTTTCAACCCCTCCAACACCACCTCTGGCGCAATGCCGTAATCAATCAGACAGGCAATTTCGCCCACGCCAATTTTCTTGAGCTGTTCTGTGCGCGCAACCGCATCGTCGATGGTGCCAAACAGCCCGGAGTCGTCAAAATACCGCTCAAACGCGAAATCCAGAATGGCCTCCATCTCATCGTCGCCAAGCCCGGCAAGGTCAACTTCGAATGGGTTGGTCGCACCTTCCGGGCGCTTGAAAGCGGGAAACGCCCAGGCATATTGTTTGATCAAACCTGCTGCACTGCGCAAATAGTCCTTCATCGGACCGCGCGCGATTTCAGCAGCTTTTTCGCGGCTCTCATCCAAATAGGTATGCAACATGACAGTGACGGTGAACGCATCCGGATCATGCCCGGCGGCGCGCAGGGCGGCGTGGTAAATCTTGATCTTGTCGCCCACTTCGTCGATCGATTGACCCAACAAGTGGGTCAGCACATTGGCGCCAATCGCGCCAGCCTCGCGCCAAGTCTCGGGGTTGCCAGCAGTGGTGACCCACACCGGCAGCTCCTCTGAAACGGGCCGCGGTTGCGTCACAACGGCGAACATATCGCCTTTTTGTGTTGGAAATTCAACGCTGTCGCCGCGCCAAAGCTTGCGCAACATGTCAATCGATTCAAACATCGCAGGCTTGTTGGCGGGGGGGGTGTTTTCCGGGCGCAGCACAAAATCATCCGGTTGCCAGCCCGAGGCTATGGCCAGCCCGGCGCGCCCATTTGTCAGGTTGTCGATCACTGCCCATTCTTCGGCAATGCGCGCGGGATGATGCAGAGGCGCGACGCAACTGCCTGCGCGCACAGATAAATTCTGTGTCACGGCGGCCACGGCGGCGCCGGTCACCGATGGATTTGGATAGGGGCCGCCAAAGGCGTGGAAATGCCGCTCGGGGGTCCAGACCGCATTGAAACCGTTGGCGTCGGCGAATTTCGCGCCCTCAAGCAGCAGTTCGTATTTTTTCGGCCCGGCCCCGTCGTCATTGCCCCAATAGAACAAATTGAAATCGATGGGCGTGTCCGACACGGTTATGGCGCTCTGGGACACTGCCGCGCGGTTGTCATCGCCGCCCAGCACCACTTTGTAGCCGCGTGACAGGGTGTAAAACAGTTCCAGCACCGAGATGTCGAAAGACAGGCTGGTGACGGCCAGCCAAACCGCATCATCGCCCTGGTTAATGCGCGCATCCATGCCGGCGCAGAAATTGGCGACATTGGCGTGCTCAACCATCACGCCTTTGGGCATTCCCGTCGATCCAGACGTGTAAATCAAATAGGCCAGATCATTTGGGCCCGCGCCGCCATCTACATTTGCCCGGGCTTGGGCGGACCTATGGTTGCCATCCAGCACCAAAAGCGGCGGCGATCCTTCAGGCACATCGCCTGCCAGTTCGGGCTGTGTGATGAGCACAGCCGCCTCGCTGTCTTTGACAAAATGTGCAATGCGATCAGAAGGATAGGCTGGATCCAGCGGGACATAGGCGCCGCCGGCCTTCATCACCGCCATAGCGGCAACCACCAAATCTGTGGTGCGGCGCAAAAACACGCCAACATGTGCGCCGCGCGCGACCCCGAGGTCACCCAATTGCGCGGCCAAAGCATTGGCCTGATCATTCAACTCAGCATAACTCAGTGCGAAATCTTCAAAGACCAGCGCTGTCTTGTCCGGCGTGCGCGCCACCTGTGCCTCGAACGCGCCGTGAACTGTGGTCGGGTCGTAGTCCAGCTGAGTTTGGTTAACAGACTTGATCAAATCGTCGTGCTCGGGCGAAGGCAAGGCGGGATGCGACCCGCCGGCGCGCACCATCGCCACCAATCGATCCGCCAACATTTGGGCAGCTTGTGCATCAATGCGCGTGACGTCATAGCTCAGATGAGAGGTCTCGCCCGAAATCGACAGGGTCACAACGGTTCCCGGAATTGGTGCGTTGCCTGCGAGCGATAGGCCAAATTCCGGCAGGTCTACGCCAGAACACTGCGGATCACGCGCGATCAGGTCGGCCGCGAAACCGCCCTTTGCATCAACGTCTTCAACCAAAGCGCAAATGCGCGCGGTGGCAGCTTCCAGCCCTTCGTTTTGGGCGGAATGCACCGGCACCCAAGGCGCCACGGCGGCGCGCGGTGCGTTTTGCAAACCCTGCGTGCTCAGCGCCAGATCGCCGTTCTGTTTTCCCGCGCTGATCAAGGCCCACCCGAGAACGATACCAATGTCAGCGGTCGTAAGGGATTGCCCCAAATCCAGCTTGGCCCATTGCGCCGCTTCGGTGGCTGGTTTGCTGAGCGGAGCGGCCAACGGCGTCATGGCGCGCAACGCGGCGCGCCATTTTGCTTCGCTGTGCGTTGTTTGGCGCAAGGCAGCTTCGCTTTCGTCGCGATCTGGTTCGGCTTTCAAATGCGTGCCAATTGCAATCAGGTCCGTGGCCACTCCGCGCCCGGTTAAATCGGTGATTTTGCCAATTTTCACAGCGCCTTCAGTGGTCGCGACCTCAAGCCCCGCGGCGGAATTTGACACCACTGTGCCTGGCGCGGCGTCGGTCTTTGCATCGCTTGGTTCAATCTGTCCAACCGCGAAATACTGGCCGCTGACATTGATCTTTGGGCACACAAGGGGGTTCCAATACCCGCCAAAGTCCAGCGCCCGCGCGAATTGAACCAGATCATTTGCACTGTGGGAAAAATCAATCACGCCCGCTGCGCCGGGCCGGTCCGCTTTGGCAAAATAGCGCCGCGTCGCCGTGCCCTGAGGCGTTTTGACCAACGTGTCGGTTTCAACAGCCGGCACGAGTTGCGCGAAACTGTCCATCGCCGCAGCATAACATTTTGAGTTCAGCGAAAACGCGGTTTCATCCGCTGCAATGTCAAAATCGGCGCGCGCGAGAATGTCACCACTGTCAATTCCGGTCTCAATCATATGCCATGTGATGCCGTGTCGGCGCGCGCCGTTGAGCAAGGCCCAAACGGGAGTGTTCAAGCCGGCATATTCGGGCAACGGTCCATCATGGAAGTTGATGGCGCCGCGTTTGGGCAAAGCAAGAACCGCTTGGGGAATGACGCGCAAATTAGCGATGCTAAACAGCCAGTCAAAGCCAGAGTCGACGCGGCCATCGTTCAGCGCGGTTAAATCCTCAAAGCAGGGCAAGGACTTGGCCTGCGCCCATTGCTGAATATCGTCGTCTTGGGTGATGACGGCGCCAATTCGGTGCCCGCGTTCAAGCAGCAGGTCAGCGCAGCCCACCAAAAGCGATTCGTTGCCGATGACGACACAGGAAAAGGGGGTCATTTTCTGTCCTCGATCACAGTTTGGGGCAGCGCGGTGCGGGGCGCGCTGGCAATAGCCGATCCGAAAGCATGGCGGGTCAGATCACCGAGAAAACCGTCCGGGTCGGCTTGCGGTTTTTGCGACACCAAGCCGCGCAGTTTCCAGATCACGGCGCCTGCAATGCGTGCCGCTGTGGCCGCGCCGGCGTAAAAACGCCCGTGATTTTTGCTGAAATAGTACATGCGCGATTGAAACCAGTAGGCTGGCGTGCGCTTCCAAAGTTTCATGCCAGTTGATGCCGAACCAATGTGCACCACTTCGCTTTTGGGCACATAGTGCACCTGCCAACCGGCGCGTTTGGCGCGCAGACACAGATCGGTTTCTTCGAAATAGAGAAAAAACGTTTCATCAAATTGGCCGATTTCGTCCAGCATTTGGCGTCGCATCATCAGGCTGGCTCCAGCCACCCAATCCACCGGGGTTTCCTGCTCTGGGATCGGCAACGCAACGATCGAGTTTTTCAAAAGCCGTGAAAAAACGCCGGTTCGGGCGGCCATTTCGAATTCGCCAGCAATGCTGGGAAAGCGAAATGCGGTTTGGTGTGCATCGCCATCTGGCCCACGCACGAAACTGCCGGCCATGCCAACACGCGGATTGGCCAACAGCACGTCGCGCAAATGTTGGATCGCACCGGGTTCGGGCCAGGCGTCTGAATTCAAGATATAGACGTAGTCCGGGCGATCACCGCTGGATAGGCCTGCGTTAATACCGAAGTTATTGCCTGCGCCAAAGCCGCCGTTGCGCCCGGATTGCAGCACACGCACCCGATTGTCGGTCTGCAAACCGGCATTCACCACGCAGTTGCAAAGCCGCTCGTATGAGCTGTCTTGCGAATCGTTGTCGACGATGATGATTTCGCCGCCCAGCCCCTCCATCTCGCGCAGAGCCGCCTGCGCGGCCTGAAAGGCAAGTTCGGGTGTGCGGTAATTCAGCACAATGGTCAGGATCGTTGGGTTTTGCATCACACTCACTCAGCCGCCGTGGCGCGCAACCAATCCGCTTGGGGGGCTGGCGCTTTTGCCCGTTCAGAGGTTTCGATGACCTGCTTCAACCTTGCGGCCAAAACGCTGACGTTGGGGGCCAGAACCATGCTGTCATGATCGCCCGGCACCTCGATGACTTCGGTGCGTGGCGCCCAGGCGGTCCAGGCGTTGTCAGGGTAGACATATTCGCGCTCGGTGCTGACCCATTGCCCGCCGGACACTTTCCAATGGCGATCCAATTGAGGTCGAAACAGCGCGACCGGCCCATCCCAAGGTTGCAGATCATAGCCAATCAAGGCGGTTCGGAATGCCGCTTCGATCTTTTGATTGTTGAATACAGGGGTTTGCGACAACTCGGACAAACCCGGATTGCGGCGTTTTTCAATTTCCCAGCGGATCCGGTTGCCAGCCCATTCGCCAAAGAACCGCAGGCCCTTTTCGCGCATTTCCTGGACTTTTATCATGGCTTTGTCGCGGGCGTTCAATTCCGGGCGCACCGGCAAAGGCGTGTCCAGCAGAACCAGCTGCGCGATTTCTTCGCCCTCGGCTTCCAATTGACGCGCCATTTCATAAGCGGTGATGCCACCGCCAGAGAACCCACCCAAAAGATAAGGACCTTCGGGTTGAATGCTGCGCAATTCGGCAATGTAATCAGCGGCGGCCTCTTGCATGTTTGTGTGTGGCGCGTCATCGCCAATCAGACCGCGCGCCTGCAGGCCGTAAACGGGACGCTCCCGTCCCAACATCAAAGCCAGATGGCGCAGATTCAAAACATTGCCAAACATTCCGGCCACAAGGAAAAAGGGCCGTTTGCTGGCGCCGGGGTTGGGGTGCAGCGTCACCAGATGTTTGCGCACCACGCTTGCGACTTGTGGCGTTTCCCCGTCGCCAAGTGCGACATCCGCGCCAGTGCGCTGGGCGATCATCGCCGCGCATTTGGCAACGCTGGGGGCCTCAAACAGCACCGAAATCGGGAACTCGACTCCAAATGCGCCTTTGATTTGCGCAAACAACCGCACCGCGATCAAAGAGTGACCGCCCAGATCAAAGAAACTGTCGTGGATGCCGACCTGTGCCACACCCAACAAAGCCTCCCACATCTTGGCAAGCGACTTTTCAATCTCGGTCTCGGGCGGCGCGTAATCCGTATCAAGATCGGGGCGCTCAAAGCTTTGACCTTCATCCGCCGGGGCGGCTGTGCTGCGATCCGCCTGCGTGATCAGCGCATTCAGATCGAGCGACGAGACAATAATCTGCGCGCCGGATTGCGCCAAGGCCCGCTCGAGCGCGGCGGGACCTTCGGCCGCGGTGATGCCCTGGCTGATATTGTGGGCCAGACGTTGTTCATCGGCCGACAAAGGCAACGCGCTGGCGTCGCGATCAAGGCCCAGCTCGGCAGACGTGGCATCGGCGACGCTGTCCTCGGTCAGCTCAAACGCACCTTCCATCCGCTTCATCCGAAAGCCGCTAATCTCTGCCAGCACCGCGCCGTCGGGCGCAAAGAGTGTGATGTCGAATGCGACGAAACCATCGGTTGCTGCATCTTCTTGTGACAACCGCACCCAGCTGGAAATCTGTGCGGGCAACGGCGCAAAAATGCGGATATCGCCATAAGACACAGGCACCCAGAGCGACGCGCCATCATAGCTCGGGGCAAGGTTGATGGCCCAGCCTGTGGCCAGATCCATCAAGGCGGGGTGGACCAGATATCCCTGATCAAGATCGCCGCGCATGTCGGTGGGCAGGGCAAGTTTGGCCAATGCCTCTCCATCTCCAAAGGCCCGTTCTTGCAAAACATGCCAACGCGGCCCAAAGGCCAGATGCGCCTCTTGAGGTGACATTAATCGATCGCCGTCGGTTTCCTGTGAAATCTTGGAACAGCGCTCTGCAATGGATGACAGGTTCGCCGGGGCTTGCGCTGCGAAAGCGCCCAATTCCAGGCGCGCCTGAGCGTTCAGCTGATAGCCAGCTTCAACCCGTGTGTGGACCGAAAAATCAAAGCCATCGTCAGAGGGTTCCAGCCGCACGACAACATCCGTCGCCTGCGCGTCCTGCGCCAAAAGCGGGCGGAAAAAATAGAGATCGCGCAACTGGAACGGACCGGGCACACCCTGTTGTGCGAGCGCCTGTGCGGCGAGTTCGATGTATCCGGTTCCCGGCAACAATGCCTGTCCGGTTTTGGTGCGATGCTCGTTGAATATCCAGTCCTTTTGCGCGTCGTAATGTGCGAAAAACACAGGGTTTCCATGGGCATCAAAGCCGCGCTCATCCAGCAGCGGTTGCTGGGCGGGCTCGGGCGGCGTGGGGGCCGCAATGCCCTGGCGATGGGCCAGTGCCTCGGCTGCCATGCCAACATCGCCCCACACGCCCCAATTCACTGACACAACTTTGGTGGCACTGTTTTGGCGCGATTTTGCGAAGGCGTTCAAATATTCGTTGGCCGCCACATAGTCGATTTGGCCCGCAGGCCGTGTCGCGGTGCTGGAGGACGAAAACAACACCATCAGATCGAGTGTTCCGTCTGGGAAAACGGAATCCAGCACACGCAAACCTGTGATTTTGGGCGCAAAAACCTGCGCCACATCGGCGGCTGATTTGGTCAGGATCGGACCATCCTGAATGGTTCCTGCGCCGTGGAACACACCGTTGATCGTGCCAAATTGGGCGCGCGTGGCGTCGGCAACGGCGCGCATATCCTCAAGATTGCACACATCGCCCGGGGCGACCAAAATCGTGCCCTCGAGCTTTTCAAGATCCTGCACCGCCAGAATGCGCGCACGGGTCACATCGCGGGGGCCGCGTTGGGCGATCACCTGATCCCAATCATCCCGCACCGGCAGCCCATTGCGGGACACCAGCACGATGTTGGCCTTGTAGCGCGTCATCAAATCGCGCGCGACGCTCAGCCCGATGCCGCCGAAACCGCCGGTCAAAATATAGGTGCCGCCGTTTTTCAGCACCGGTTGCGAGGCGGGCTCAAATGCAAACGCGCGGAAACTGCGTTCAAACCGTTTGCCGGCGCGCCACGCGGCTGTTGCGGCGTCGGGTTCACCCAGCAATTCTTCCAGGATCACCAAATCAATCGTGTCGTCCTGCGCCGGGCGCGTGGGGCGCAACATCGACGCGAATGTACCGTCGCGCAACGGCTTTGGCACTGCAATATCCAGGCTGGAACAGCTGAAGCCCGGCAATTCGCGCGGGATCACACCAACAGGTCCGGCAATCGTGGCCTTTTCCGGATAGGGCAGCGCTTCGTCGCGCACTTGTGCCGCGCCGGTGGTGAACACATTGATATGAACGGGATGGTCAAGATCGGTCGCCGACAAGGCCTGCGCCAGTGCCATCAGGCTGAAAAACCCGTGTTCCATGTTGCGATCGGCAAAACTGGACCCGGGGCGAAAGGTTTCTTGCTCGGTCATCAGCCAGAAATGGCCGACACGGGTTGGAAAACGCTCTTGCGCCGTGAGATCCGCGATCAACTGGTCGTAGCCATCGCGCCCTTGCTCGGCGGACACGACATAGTGGCCGGGCTTCAGCTGACCAAAGGTATCGCCCGAGCGAACCCGCGTGACTGTGTGCCCCGCTTGCTCCAAACGGTCTGCGGCGCGGGCCCCATAGCCAATTTCGTCCTCAAAGATCAGCCAGGTTTCACGCGTCGCAAGATCAAGTTCGGTGTCGACATCAACAGGGCAATTGGCCAAAGCCGGGCGCCATGTCGGGCGATACCCCCATTCGGCCATATCCTCGAGCCGCATCGGCAACGGATCCACCACGGCTTGCGCGCCTGCTGCGCCGGGTTCGATGAAGTAACGCGACCGTTGGAACGCATAGGTCGGCAAGGGCAGGCGATGGCGTCGCGCCTCGCCCCAAATCTGGTCCCAATCCGCCTCGACGCCGGTGGCCCAAAGCCGCCCGATCACACCAATGAAAAACGCGTCATCGGCCACATCCTGATCGGGATGGCGCAAGGACGACAGCACTTGATTGGGTTTGACGCCCGGACACATCTGCGACAGGGAACTCAGCGCTTTGCCAGGCCCAACCTCAAGGTAGACGCGGTTTTCCCGCTGGCCCAACGTTTCAATGCAGTCGGCAAAATGCACCGTGTTGCGCAGCTGTGCGACCCAATAGTCCGGATCCGTCGCCTGTTCATCACTCAGCACTGCACCGCTGCGATTTGACATCACCGGCAGCGTCGGCGCGCTGAGCGTGATCGAGCGCAAAAACGCGCCAAATTCATCCAAAATCGGGTCAAGCATGCGCGAATGCGCGGCGATATCAATGGCAATGCGCTGATGATCAATGTCGCGTTTGATCAGCGTTTGCGACAGGGCGTCCAACGCTGATTGCGCGCCGGAAACGGCCGTCAGGTTGGGCGCATTCACACTGGCAATGTCCAAATCATCACCGATCAGCGCGCGCACTTCGGCCACGGGCAATGAAATGCTCAGCATGCCGCCCGCAGGAACCGTGTCAAACAAGCGTCCGCGCAGCAAAACCAGATCGATACAGTCTTCAAAGCCAAGCACACCTGCCAGACAGGCGGCGGTGTTTTCGCCCATGGAATGACCCACCAGCGCACCGGGGCGCACCCCCCACGACTGCCAAAGCTGGGCCAGCGCGTATTCGACAATCATGATCAGCGGCAATTGCACCGAAGGTTTGGTCAGGATGTCGCCAGCGCGTTCCATGTCTTCCGGTTTTGGCAACCACAGCGCGCGCAAATCGAAATCGAGCTTGGGCTGCAAGTGATCCAGCCCGCGGTCCATCCATTCGGCAAACACCGGCTCGGTCTCGTAAAGATCGCGGGCCATGCCGGGATATTGTGCACCGCCGCCGGGGAACATGAACACCACTTCGGGCGCGTCGCCGACTTTGTCATGGCTGAACATCTGACGCGCATCGCCGCTTTCCAGCAATTCGGCGGCCTGCAACGCATCTTCGGCAACCACCACGCGGCGCTTGTCAAACCCGCGCCGCCCGTTCTTCAACGTAAAGGCCACATCGGCCAGGTTCAGATCCGGGTTGGCCCGCAAATGCGCGGCCAAAGCCTTGGTGTTGTCCTCAAGCGCGGATTTGCTGCGCGCCGACAGGCACAAAGCGTGGAACGGAAAGTCGCTTTCATCCGAGGCTGTACGCGCCGGAGCTTCCTGCAAAACCACATGCGCGTTGGTGCCACCCACCCCCAGAGCATTCACGCCAGCACGGCGCGGACCCTTGTGCGAGGTCCAGTCGGTCAGGCTGTCGTTGACCCGAAACGGGCTGGTTTCAAAGTCAATCGCAGGGTTGGGCGCTTCATATCCCAAAGACGGCGGGATTTGTTTGTGATGCAGCGCCATCGTGGTTTTGACCAAACCGGCAACGCCGGCCGCCGTATCCAGATGGCCAATGTTGGTTTTGACTGATCCAATGCGGCAATAGCCAACGTCATCGGTTGAGGCGCGATAGGCCTCGCTCAGCGCGGACACCTCGATCGGGTCGCCCAGATAGGTGCCGGTGCCGTGGCATTCCACGTAATCCACAGTGTCCGCTGCCACATCTGCGTTCGCCAAGGCTTGGGCGATTGCACTGGCCTGCCCATCCACGCTGGGCGCCAGGTATCCGGCCTTGGCCGCACCGTCATTGTTGACCGCGCTGCCCTTGATCACGGCCCAGATCTGATCGCCATCGGCAAGTGCATCTGCCAGCGGGCGCAGCACCACAGTGCCGGCGCCACTGCCAAAAACCGTGCCTTGCGCGCGGTGATCAAAGGCATGGCAATGCCCGTCCGGCGACAGAATTTCGTTTTCCTTGAACAGATAGCCGCGATTTTGCGGCAGTTCGATGGTCACCCCACCGGCCAGCGCCATCTTGCAATCGCCGTCGCGCAACGCCTTGCACGCGTAGTGCACCGCCACCAGCGAGGTCGAACAGGCCGTTTGCAAATTGATGCTGGGGCCTTTCAGGTCGAACACATGGCTGACCCGGGTCGACAGGAAATCCTTGTCGTTGCCGGTGTGGCGCAACAAAAACATGCCCACATCATCGACCAATCCGGGGTTCGAACAGATGTTGAAATAGAAATAGCTGCCCATTCCGCAGCCTGCAAAAACGCCAATCGGGCCGTCCGAAGACTCCGGGGTGTGCCCGGCGTGTTCCAATGCTTCCCACGCCGTTTCCAGAAACTTGCGGTGTTGTGGGTCAAGGATCGCTGCTTCTTTTGGACTGAACCCAAAGAAATCTGCATCAAACGTATCAAAACCGTCCAGCACCGCCGCCGCGGGCACGTAATCGGGATTCGCAATCAGATCGGGGCGCTCACCTGCATCCAGCAACGCCTGTTCATCAAGGCGCTGAATCGATTCAACACCGGCTGCCAAATTCTGCCAAAACGCCTGGGCAGAGGTCGCACCGGGCACACAAACCGACATGCCAACGATGGCAATGTCCTGGTCGTGCAAATTTTTATCACGAAGATTCGTCATAGCCTGACCACATGATCCCAATTGACATTGTTATCAGCCCAAACCACCCAATCGCACGTTAACGCGCGGCGCCCCAAGGACCCAGCTGTGTTTTTATCAGTGTCGTCATCGCGTGACGTAACCCATTGATTGCAGTGCATGTTACTTTTTCTTGCCGGGGCTTATTGAACCAGTCTGATTTACAAAGCCATATTATGCCCTGTTTTGGAGTGGATGGATAAACAATATGTTTTCAATATGACGATGTCTGGGGGAGAATTAGCGCCATTCTATCCAAACTTTCACGATCAATTGACCGCGCAGGTCCTAAAGGTAGGTGCGCCGCGACCCCGGTTCGCTGGTGCGCCCCATAACCAGCGCATCTTCGAACAGCACTTTGCGCGATTGCAACCGGGCCTTGGCCTGCAATGTTTCGGCATATCCCAAAACGGCGCCAGCACACATCCACGTGAACGGGATCAGCGTCGCATTCAGCAACATATCCATCATCGTGGCCGTCAGTATCAACCCGATCGGGGCGACATAGGGCGACAGTTGATCGTTGCGCAATTTTCGCATTTGCCAGCCGAGCAAAAACAACGGCGTGGCCAACAGCCCCATTTCGGCAATATAGCCAAACCAGCCGAATGTGCCGAAAACGATGATCCAGCGTCCGTCGGGGATGGTCAGAATTTGCGCTGTTTCCGTATGGCGAATCAGATTGCGGCCCCAGCCCCCCCAGCCAAACCAGGTTTTTTCGGCTGCCCGGGCCAGCAATTGCTGCTCATTGTCAAAACGATAGCCAAGTGATTGTGCACGGTCGGGGTTATAGGCTTCGGCCTGTGCCAGAATCGCGTCCAGCGGGATCACACCAAAGTTGCGCAGCATCGGATAAATCACAGCAATCAAAGCGCCGGTGACGGCCAGTCTGATCAGCATTTTGGGCTGCGCCAACAACACCAGCGGCGTCAGCGCCAATCCGTACATCAATGACGCGAGGCTTTTGCACAAAACCAGCACCACGCCCAAGTATAAGGTAACGGCCAACATCTTGTTGCGATCAAGGCCGCTTTTGGTGCGCGCCAAAGCCGCGGCCGCCAAAACCGTAGTCATCATGAAAAACGCGAGCCACAACCCGTGCGGCAAAAACACGATGGGGCGGAACCCGCCCTGGCGCATCATCTGCTCAAAACTGTGCTGGAAAAAGCCATAGATCCACACGTTGGTTTGCGGGCTCAGCCGGATTTCGATCAGCGACGGAATTGAATAGGCGATACCGCCGACCACCAAAGCCAAAAGCAGTTGGCGCAGACCGTTTTCCGTCGCAAGGTACTGGCGTGCAAGGAAAAATGGCAGCAGCACGATGATTTGGTTGGACACCACCGAGAATAAATCACGCAGGCTGAGGCCGGGCAGAATATTGGTCAAAAATACAATCGGGTCGCTGTTTTCGATGACCTGGAACAGGATCGGGTCACCGTTGGTCAAAACCGTCGGAATCACGCCCAGGATGAACACCAAAACCAGCGCGCGCGCGGTCCAGGATTGCGGCCAGAACGACACCGATTTGCCCATCACAAAGACGCAGATCAAAAACGCCGAAATATTGGGAATCGCGTATTTGTCCATGTCCGGCACCAGCGGCAGGTCGAATTCCGCAAGCGGTGGCAAAATCAGATAGCCGCCCAGCACAGACCATATGATGGCGCGCTCCAACGACAATCGCAGGAACAGGGTCAGGCAGACCACAGGCCACAGGGCCAGAACAAGATAGGCAATTCCGTTGGGCATCAAACCGCTGCTTCAAAGACCTGCTGCGTCATAGCTGCTCTGTTCGCAAAAGTCTCGTGTCGCATCCAATTGTCGGGGAAATGACAGACAATCGTTCCAAAGTGTTAAGATTGATGCCATAGTAGGTACACAAATGGGAGATTCAGGCCTCAATCAGTGATGATTGGCCTGTTCATTTGCTATAGCCTACGGGAAGGGGCTGTGTTTTGTTGTGTATAGCGGAGTGGGGGCCGTGGAGTTCAAGTTTTCCGACCATAAGGTCACAGTCAACATGACATCGCGTTCAGTGTTGATGCAAGAGGTTCGTGAGCGTTTCCGCAAAGGCGGCGGATTTGCGCTTGCGACAATCAATATGGACCATCTGGTCAAAATGCGCAGTTCGTCCCCGTTTTCACGGGCTTACGCTGCGCAGGATCTGGTGGTTGCCGACGGTCATTCGATCGTGGCGCTGGCCCGCTTGGCCAAGCGTCCGCTGGAGTTGATGCCCGGCTCGGACCTGATTGAACCGCTTTGCAGGATGGCTGCCGATGAACAGATAAAGGTTGCTCTGGTGGGCACCACGCAGAGGGCGTTGGAAGACGCCGCCCGCGAATTGCACGCCAAGGTTGAAAATCTCGACATCGTCAGTTGCATTGCGCCGTCAGGGCGATTCGAACCAGACAGCCCAGAGGCTGATGCGATTCTGGACAAAGTGCAGGCAAAAGGCGCGCGATTGTGCTTTTTGGCATTGGGTGCGCCCAAGCAGGAGATCTTTGCGCTGCGTGGCCGCGAGCGGACCCCCGATATCGGGTTTGCATCCGTGGGCGCCGGTCTCGATTTCCTCGGCGGTCACCAGGTGCGTGCGCCGCGTTGGATGCGGGCCTTGACGCTGGAATGGCTCTGGCGTGCGCTCAGTTCGCCGCGCCGGTTGCTGCCCCGGTATCTGCGGTGTTTCGCCGTGCTGCCGCTCTATGTGTTTCTGGCCTTGCGCCAGCGCAGCACTGCGCCCTGACTATTTATATTCCATCAGGCGCGTTTTTCGCCCCTGAACTTTACTGAAATAATACTGCAACGCGCCCTGGGCTTCTGCAAATTTGCCCAGGACAGAAAAAAGCGCGGTGACCAAACCTGTGCCGTCACGTCGGGCGAGGCGCAAAACCTGCAGCGGGTAGATCGCCAGCGCCAGCCAGCCGAATGGCACCAAGACCGCCAAAAGACCCAGACCAAGCGGCAATCCGGCGCCCCAAATCAGGGCCCGCCGGGTTTCGCCAACCCAGTGCCGCTCGGGCGGGGCGCCATGCAAATCTGCGCCCTCGGCAAAGGCATGACCGGCGCGTTTGGTGCGTTTCCACCATTGCGCAAACCGCAGAATCTTGGCGTCATGCAGGGTCATTTCGCCGTCCAACCGAAAGATTGCCCAGCCGGATTGGCGCAAACGCACACAAAGTTCGGGCTCTTCACCCGCAATCAGATCCTCGCGGTAGCCGCCCACGCCCACAACCGCATCCAAGCGCATCAAGGCATCGCCGCCGCAGGCCAGGGCCGGCCCAATCGGGGTGTTCCATTCGTCGTCACAAAACCGATTATAGCGAGAGTGTTCGGGGTGTTCCTCGCGCCGTCGCCCACAAACCACCGCAGCGTTGGGCGTGGCCTCCAGATACGCGCGGGCCTGCGCGATCCAACCATCGACAACACTACAATCCCCGTCGACAAACTGAACATAATCGGTGTCACCCACAGTCAATTGCGCCACCCCGGCATTGCGCGCGCGCGCGGCTGTGAAGGGGCGCGTCATGTCCAGATTTACCACCACTGCGCCGAACGCGCGCGCGGCGTCGGCGCTGCCATCGCTTGAACCCGAATCAACGTAGACAATGCGCCGGACCTGCGGCGCCAAAGAGGCCAGACAGGCCAAAAGCCGGTCGCCTTCGTTGCGCCCGATCACCACAGCATCGATCATGATTTTGCCCCCGCGACGAAGGCCTCGAACCGGGGCGAGCGGATCAGAAAACCGCTGTCGTAAAGCGCGTCCAACCCGTCAAACCGGCGCGCATCGTTTGAAAATAGGGTCAGATCCGGGTCTCGCTCCAACACACTCAGCCTCAATTTGTCCTCGCCATGTCCGATGGCTTGATCCGCCACCAATGCCGCATCCCGCGCAAGGGGCTGGTTGGTGAATTTGTAGTGCTTGATCACCGCCGTAAAATCCGCGCAGGCCACATTTTGCGAGCAATGCGGATGCACACCGGGCGCGACATCTTCGCCCACAAAAACCAGCGGGTGCTTGCTCAGACAACAGCGTTCGCCAAAAACCTTGCCGCGCACTCCGCCAAACAGGAACGAAATACGCGGGTCGCCCAAAGTGTTTTCGCGCAAAAAAAACTCAAATTCGATTGTCTGCGCATGATAGGGCACGATGTCCAGCTGGCTGATGTCGTAATAGTCATAGGTCGCGATCGCCGTGTCATAGGGCATCTGTGCGGTTTCGGCCAAAGGCGCCTTTGGGAACATTTCCAGCATCTGCGCCATCAGCGCGCTGAACCCATTTGCATTCAGATACCGCACCAGACCGCTCAGCCCGATGCTGGCGCTGGCGGGAAAATCAAACAGCTCGTCCATATCGGCAAACAAACACCACCGCCCGGCGCAAAAAGTCTCGGCGGCGTAGCGGCGAAAGTCGTTCTCAAAGTCGCCCCAGGGCAGGGTGGATTGCACGATCACCGTGCCGGGTTCCGTCCTGATCTGCGCGATGGTGTCATCGCTGGACCCATTGTCGAAAAACACGAAATGACGCACGCCCAGCGACCGATAATGGGCCAGAAACGGGCGCAGGTAAAACGCACCATCGCGCACCAGCGCCATGACGATGACATCATCCGGTTCGCTCTGGAACCGCCGCGGCCCGTGCACGTGCTTGATCGAGCGCAACAGCCGCGCGCGCTTGGCGATCCGCGCGGCCTTGGCGGACAGGCGCGCGGCCAGTCCCGGTTTTGTCTGTTGGCTCATATCTTTGATCCGCTTGCTGGCTGGTTCTCTTTTCCCCCGATCCGCAGGCCCGGGTCAATTGCTGGCGCAGCACTGGTGCGCGCTGTGTGGCTGGGTTTTGGAAACAGTCGGCGTGCGTGGGGGGATTGATGCAGAATGTTCAACCACACGCCGTTGATCTTTTTAATTTGACACAAGAATTAAATAGACCGACAGTTCCACAACGGGGGGGAACCAGGATGTTCATAGGATTGGATTTGGGCACATCGGGGGTGCGCGCGTTGCTGGTCGACGCCGATGCGCGCGTGATCGACAGTGCTGATGCCGCGCTGGACGTGGCCCATCTTCATCCCGGGTGGAGCGAACAGGACCCCGCCGACTGGATCAAAGCGGTGCGCCAAGCGCTGGGCGAATTGCGCGCGCGTCACCCCGAGGCGATCGCACAGCTGAAGGGCTTGGCTCTGTCCGGGCATATGCACGGCGCAACTTTGCTGGACGATCAGGGCGTGGTGTTGCGCGCCTGCATGCTGTGGAACGACACCCGCAGCCACGCCGAAGCCGCGCAGATGGACGCCCAGCCGGAATTTCGCGCGATTTCCGGCAATATCGTGTTCCCCGGCTTTACGGCTCCGAAAGTGGCCTGGGTGCAAAACAACGAGCCCGAGATTTTTTCCCGTCTGGCCAAGGTGCTGCTGCCAAAGGATTATCTGACATTCTGGCTGACCGGACAGACGGTTTCGGATGTGTCCGACAGCGCCGGCACCTCCTGGATGGATGTGGCCGCGCGCGCCTGGTCGCCCGAGTTGTTGGATCGCGCCGGCCTTGGCATGGATCAGATGCCCGAACTGGCCGAGGGCACCGATGTGGTTGGCCCGGTGCGCGCGGGTTTGGCCGAAGAATTGGGCCTGCCTGCAGATGTGCTGGTCGTGGCCGGGGGCGGGGACAATGCCGCCGCCGCTTGCGGTGTGGGGGCGTTGGGCGAAGGCGACGGGTTTGTCTCGCTTGGCACGTCGGGTGTGTTGCTGGCCGCGCGCGACGGCTGTGTGCCCAGACCCGAAAGCGCTGTGCACACATTTTGCCACGCTGTGCCGGACCGATGGTATCAGATGGGGGTGATTTTGGCCGCCACCGACAGTTTGAACTGGTTGGCTGGCATCACGGGCCAGACGGCAGCTGAGCTGACACAAGCACTGGGCCCAACGCTGCACGCGCCCAGCACTTTGCGATTTTTGCCCTATCTGTCAGGCGAACGCACGCCGCACAATGACAGTGCCGTGCGCGGTTCTTTCACCGGGCTCGATATTGCCCACACCCGCGAGGATATGACCCGCGCGGTGCTGGAAGGCGTCAGCTTTGCCCTGCGCGACAGCCTGGAGGCGCTGCGCAGCACTGGCGCTCAGCTGGACCGGGTGTTGGCCATCGGCGGCGGCGCGCAGTCTTCCTATTGGGTTGAACTGCTGGCCACGGTGCTGAACCTGCCCATCGATCTGCCCGAACAGGGCGAATTTGGCGCGGCTTTGGGGGCGGCCCGGCTGGCCATTTGCGGCGTCACCGGGGCAGCACCTGACACCGTAATGACCCGCCCCGCAATCAAACACACTGTGACGCCGCGCGCCGATCTGGTCGCGCCCTATGCCGACGCCTATGCCGCCTTTGCGGCCACTTACCCTGTTGTGAAAGCCTTGCCATGACCCAACCGTTCTTTGCCGATATCGCCCCTGTCACCTATGGCGGACCCGACAGCGCCAGCGATCTGGCCTTTGCCCACTACAACCCGGATGAAATCGTTCTGGGCAAGCGTATGGAGGACCATTTGCGCTTTGCCGTTGCCTATTGGCATTCTTTCGCATGGGAAGGTGGAGACCCGTTTGGCGGGCCAACCCTGGAACGCCCCTGGCACCCCCAGGACGATATGGTGCGCGCCAAAATCAAAGCCGATTGCGCGTTTGAGATGTTTGATATTCTGGGCCAGCCCTACTTTTGCTGGCACGACGCCGACATCCGCCCCGAGGGGGCAAGTTTTGCCGAATCCCTGCGCAATTTTGAGGCGATTATCGACTATTTTGCCGCCAAGATGGACAGCCGCAAAGTCGGGCTGCTGTGGGGGACGGCGAATATGTTCAGCCACCGGCGCTGGATGTCGGGCGCGTCCACCAACCCGGACCCGGACGTGTTTGCCTATGCCGCCGCCACGGTGAAAACCTGCATGGACGCCACGCACAAACTGGGCGGGCAGAACTATGTGCTGTGGGGCGGGCGCGAGGGCTACGAGACCCTGCTCAACACGGATATGGGCCGCGAACTTGACCATATGGGCCGGTTTTTGAACATGGTGGTCGAGTACAAACACAAGATCGGCTTCAAAGGCAGCATTCTGGTCGAACCCAAACCGCAAGAGCCCAGCAAACACCAATATGATTTTGATGCGGCCACCTGCATTGGATTCTTGCGCAAATACGGGCTCGAGGGCGAGGTGAAGCTGAACCTGGAACAGGGCCACGCTATTCTGGCCGGGCACTCGTTCGAGCACGAGATCGCCGTGGCCGCCGCTGATGACATGCTGGGCAGCATCGATATGAACCGCAACGATTATCAATCGGGCTGGGACACCGATCAGTTTCCCAACAATGTGCCCGAAGTGGCGATGGTTTATTACCACATCCTGAACGCCGGGGGCTTGGGCACCGGTGGCACCAATTTCGATGCCAAATTGCGGCGCCAGTCGCTCGACCCGGTTGACCTGATTGCAGCGCATGTGGGTGCGATGGATGTGTGTGCGCGCGGGCTCAAGGCGGCGGCAGCAATGATTGAGGATGGTGGTTTGAAAACGGCGTTGGATGCCCGTTATGCGGGCTGGGATACGCCGCAGGCTCAGGCTATGCTCGACAGTGACCTTGATGCGATTTTTGCCAAAGTGCACGCCGGTGACATCGCGCCACAACCCAGGTCAGGACGCCAGGAGGTGCTTGAGAACCTTGTCAATCGCTTTGTCTGACGCGCCGCGCCGCCATGTGCTCAGCGATGGCGGCACCACTGTGACCATCCTCAGCCGGGGCTGCATCACGCAGGACTGGCGCATCGCTACGGATGGTGGCGAAATCCCGGTGGTACTGGGCTATTCCGACGCGATGAAATACGCGCAAGACCCGTATTTCATGGGCGCCGTAGTTGGCCGTTGCGCCGGGCGGACCGTGCAGGCGGGTTTTGATCTGAACGGTGAGCGCTGGACGCTGGATGCCAACGAAGCCCCGCACCATCTGCATGGCGGGCGGGGCGGGATTTGGGCGCAAGATTGGCAGAGCGACAGCGACGGCACCCGCGCAGTGCAATTGCGCCTGACCTCGCTGCACGGCGATCAGGGTTATCCCGGGCGGGTCGATTTCTGCGTCACCATAACACTGAACGGCGACGAATTGAGCTATGATATGCGTGCGATCAGCGACCGGCCCACGCCTTTGTCTTTGGCGCAGCACTCTTACTACAACCTGATGGGCGGCGGCCTGATCCACAATCATCGTCTTGGGTTGCGTTCGAAATATGCGCTGCCCCAAACCGAAGACCTGATCGTGCGCGGCACTCAGGTGCCGGTCGAGGGCACGCCACTGGATCTGAATGCGGTGGCGGTGCTGGGCGATTGTGATCCGATGGGGCAGGGGCTGGATCTGGCCTATGTGCTGGCCGCTCCCGATATCCGCCTGGCCGCCCCCAACGGTGTGATCCTGCAGGCGCGCACCAACCAGCCCTGCGCACAGCTTTACACGGGCTGCCATCTGGGTGCGCCTTTTGCGCCGTTTCAGGGCGTGTGCCTGGAGCCGCAGGGATTTCCCGACGCGGTGAATCAGGCTGCTTTTCCGACCGCCTTGACCACGCCGGATCACCCTTATCATCAAACCCTTAGCGTACGCATCGCGCAGGACAGACCATGATGAAGTCTCTGATCGTGCTGGCCACATGTTGCGCCACGGCCCTTGGGGCCGGTGCTTTGCCCCGCGCCGATGCCGATTTCGCCCCGATTGATTTGGATGAGGCGCGCTTGGGTCAACTGCTGTTTTATGACCCGATCCTGAGCGGCAGCAAAACCGTCAGTTGCGCCACCTGTCACCACCCGCGATTTGGCACCGCCGATGGGGTGTCGCTGGGGCTTGGGGATGGCGGCGTGGGCCTTGGGCCGGCGCGCCGTGTTAACCCTGATAACCCGCCGGAAAAGCGCATTCCGCGCAACGCTCCGGCACTGTTCAATCTGGGCGCGGCTGAGTTTTCGGTGATGTTCCATGATGGCCGGCTTGAGGCAGACCCAACGCGCGCTTCGGGGCTGCGCACGCCGTTGGGCGCGGATATGGAGCAGGGGTTTGCCTCGGTTCTGGCCGCGCAAACCATGTTTCCTGTGCTGTCGGGTGATGAGATGGCCGGGCACTATTCGGAAAACGACGTGGCACAGGCGGTGCGTCAGGGGCTGTTGACCGGGCCGGGCGGCGCTTGGGATATCTTGTCAAAACGCATTCAGGCGATCGCGGAATACCGCGCGCGTTTCGCCCCGATCATCGGCACGCGCGACATTGCGTTTACCGATATTTCCAACGCCATCGCCGCCTTTATCGCACTTGAATGGCGCGCCGATGACAGCGCTTTTGACCGGTTTTTGCGCATCGGCGACCCGCTGGCCCCAGAGGCGGCGCGCGGCATGGCGGTGTTTTACGGTGCGGGCGGATGTTCGGCCTGCCACAGCGGCCAATTCCAGACCGACCACAGCTTTCACGCCATCGCCATGCCCCAGATCGGCCCCGGCAAAGCTGCCCGATTTGAGCGTCACAGCCGTGATGTCGGCCGCATGCGGGTGACCGGCAAACCGCA
This sequence comes from Sedimentitalea sp., assembly GCA_045105075.1. Taxonomy (GTDB): domain Bacteria; phylum Pseudomonadota; class Alphaproteobacteria; order Rhodobacterales; family Rhodobacteraceae; genus JBGCDD01. Next base: position 39,555 of record JBGCDD010000110.1, read on the forward strand.
GGACGCGTACCGCTTTCGCACGCCGTCCCTGCGCAATGTTGCGCACACAGCGCCTTACGGACATTCCGGCGCCTATGCCACGCTTGAGGCTGCGATCCGCCACCATCTTGATCCGGTGACCGGTTTGCGCGGCTATGATCCGTCTCAGGCTATTTTGCCCAAGATGTTGGACCAAAAGGATTTTCAAGTGCTCCAGGACCCTGCAGAAATCGATGCAATTGCCGCCGCCAACAGCCTTGCACCGCGCACGCTCAGCGACTCGGACGTCAACGATCTCATCGCGTTTCTGGGGGCGCTCAGCGACGAAATCAGCCTGATGGGCACCCTTGGCGTGCCAGCTTCAGTGCCCAGCGGGCTGTTGGTTGAGCGTTAAATCTGTGCCATCGCGGAGCAGTTCAAAATGTTGACTGCTGTCAACTTTGACCCAACCCGAGACCACGCCATCGGGCCAGATCACCCGAACCCGCGCGTGATCCTGCGCGCCAAGGCCGAAATGTTCAGGCCCCGCCGTTCCGCCCGCATGACCGCCGCCCACTGTGATCTCGCGGTGATAGGTGCGCGCGCTGGTTTCCACTTCGATCCAAGCGCCGACGCCAAACACGTTGGGCGCGCTTTGGCGCAGCGACAGCGCCAGCCAATGCCCGGTCTGCGCCGTGACATTGCGCCAAACCTCAAGCGGTGCGCGTCGGTTGACGACCGCGACGTCCAGCAAGCCATCGCCGTCGAAATCCGCCAAGGCCGCGCCGCGCGCACGGTGTAAACTGGCCAGACCGGCTTGCCCTCCGGCCTCGGTGAATCGCCCGTCGGGGCCTTGCATCAACAGAGTGTTGGGGTCGTCCATCGCGCTGCCCGGCATCTGTTCGACATTGCCTTTGGTCACAAAAATATCGTCATGCCCGTCATTGTTCACATCGCCAAATGCCACGTGCCAACCGGTTGAGGGGCGCCCATCGCCGCCCAGGTACGGGCGGTGCGCCGTGCTGCCGCGCGCAAACGGCACATCGCGAAAGGTTGGGCGCGGCCCCGGTGCGCGTTCCTGCAAGCGTTGATCGCCCATCGAGGTCAGGTACACCTCGGGTTGGCCATCACCGTTCAGATCGCGACTGGCGATGCCCATGCCCCACAGCTGGTGTTTGGTCCAGCCGTCATCGGCGGTGAACAGGCGGGGCGTGTCTTCCATCGCCCAAAGCTGTTCGGCGCCGCGGTCGACGTAATAATGGCGATCATTTGAAACCCGCAGATCGGCGCGTCCCTGTCGACCCCAATCGGAAAACAGCATCGAAAGCGGGCAAAATCCGGGGCTCAGCGGCGTGGTGGCGTAATCATTGCCAACCGGACGATGGAGAAAACTGACATCACAGGTGCGAAACGGCCCATTGGGGTTGGTGCGGTCAACATAGTTGCCGATGGCCAGCGTCGGTCGGGTGTTTGCGCCTTCCCAGGTGGCGGAAAACGCGGTGCTCCAGCGTGCGGTTGTTGGAAAATCAAGGGTTGAGAACGGGGCGAACCGGCAATCACCGCTGCCTTGCAGGACCCGGTTTTCCCCCACCCGCAAAATCACCAGATCAAGGTGAGCATCATTGTCGATGTCCAGCGGATAGGCGCCGGTCATGCCTGTCACGCGCAAGGCTTCAGGCGTGGCCTCGACAAAGGCAATGCCGTCTGGTCCCGAGCGGTTCAGCAGCAAGGCTGCAGGCGCGCTGCCCCCGGCGGCGAACAGCTCGGGCAGACCGTCGCCGGAACTATCAAAGGCGGCCAGACCGCCGCCGACAAACTGCTCCCACCCGCCGGAATAGGAATGCAGGGGCACCGGCACAGGGTCAAATTGCACTTGCGCCAGAGCGGGAGTCGCGAGCAACAGGCCAAAAACACTAAGCCGCATGATCGCCCAAACCGGAAAGCGCAAGTTCCGAAACATTGTCCAGCGCATAGGCCGCCGCCCCGCGCGCCCACATCAGATTGCCCCATTTGTGCACCACCACTTTGGGCGCGGGCTTGTCGATCTGCACAATCGAGCTTTGCATCGCTGCCATGACTTCGTCGCCAAACAGATGGTCAAACTGCATTTGTTCACCGGCCAGAATGATCAGCTCGGGATCAAAGATATTAACCAGGTTGGCCAGCCCCAGCGCAAACATCCGCCCGGCGCGTGCCACGATGCTTTTGGCCATCGCATCGCCGGTGCGCGCGCGTTTCAGCAGGGTCTGGATCTGTTCATCGGGCGCACCGGGGGTTTGGCCCGGAAGAGTTTGGGCCTCGCGCAGCAGAGCATAATCGGCGACGTAAGCCTCAAGGCATCCGCGCTGACCACAGCGGCACAACGCGCCATCCAAATGCACCTTGGTGTGGCCAAATTCCGCGCCGCACCCGCGCGTGCCGCGATAAAGTTCGCCGCCGATCACCAACCCCATGCCGACCCCGGATTCTATGGTAACCACGATGAAATCGGAATGCGCCTGGCCCAGACCAAAGGCGCGTTCGGCCATGGCCACCAAGTTGGCGTCGTTGTCGACAAAGGCGGGCAGACCCAGAGTTTTGCCCAACAGATCGCCGAATTTGATGTTGCGCTCGGACAGGGATGGGGACCAGTAGACAAATCCCTGCGCCGCATCAACAATGCCGGCAATGCCCACGCCCACACCCGATACGGCCTGGGGCGGATGGCCGGCACTTGCGGCCAGTTCACGCACCGCGCGCGCCAGATCATCGGCCAGCGCCTGCGGGCTTTGCATCGGCGCGCTCAGCGCAGTTTCCAACGTGGCCAGTTCGGTGCCTTCAAAATCGAGAAGCACCAAAGACACCGTGCGATGAGACACTTTGACCCCGGCCAACAGGTGTGCCGCACCGCGAATCTTGAGATCGACGCGGGGCCGTCCACGGGTGGCACCAGGGTCAATATCGCTGCGCGCGACTTGTTCGATCAGCCCGTTTTGCAGCAGTTCGGCGGTGATGGTGGTGACGGTGGCGCGGCTAATTCCGGTGCTTTCGGCCAGTTCAATGCGCGGAATCTGGCCTGCTAGCCGGATTTGATGCAGCAACCGTCTGCGCCCGTACTCTCGTTGTAAAACAGCCATTTAACGCACATCGTTCCTTTTGAATTTCCGTCAATTTGTCAGCTGCCACCACAGTTGAATACCGGGCAAAACCGCCAAGATTGTTTCAGCCTATCCGATTTAATTTGATTTTCAAATTAAAATGCCGCACGATTATGTCACAGACCCCGCCGAGGAGGAAACAAGGTGGGGCTCAACAGGTTCGGAGGACCCTCATGAAGATGTTTTCAACTGCGACGGCGATCATCGCTGGCGCCTTTTTCAGCACGGCGGCCATGGCTCAGGATCTTGTGGTCGGCGTCAGCTGGTCAAATTTCCAGGAAGAGCGCTGGAAGACCGACGAAGCGGCGATCAAAGCGGCGCTTGAGGCGGCAGGGGCCAGCTATATCTCGGCCGACGCGCAAAGCTCGTCTGGTAAGCAACTGTCAGATCTGGAAAGCCTGATCGCTCAGGGCGCCAATGCGTTGATCATTCTGGCACAGGATGCATCGTCGGTTGGCCCGGCTGTGCAGGCCGCCGCTGACGAAGGCATCCCGGTGATCGCCTATGACCGTTTGATCGAAGATTCCCGCGCGTTTTACCTGACCTTTGACAATGTCGAAGTTGGCCGGATGCAGGCGCGTGCGGTTCTGGCGGCCCAGCCCAAGGGCAACTATGTCATGATCAAAGGCTCGCCCACCGATCCGAACGCGGATTTTCTGCGCGGCGGTCAGCAGGAAGTGCTGCAAGCGGCGATTGACGCGGGCGACATCACCATCGTGGCCGAAGCCTATACTGATGGTTGGGTGCCGGCGAACGCGCAGCGCAATATGGAGCAGATCCTGACCGCGCAAGACAACAAGGTTGACGCGGTTGTGGCCTCCAATGACGGCACCGCGGGCGGTGTTGTCGCAGCGCTGACGGCGCAAGGCATGGAAGGGCTTCCTGTGTCCGGCCAAGACGGCGATCACGCCGCGCTGAACCGCGTGGCCACAGGCACCCAGACCGTTTCGGTTTGGAAAGACGCGCGCGCGCTGGGCAAAGCGGCTGGCGAAATCGCGGTGGCTCTGGCCAAGGGCGAAAGCGTCAGCGGTGCAGCGGCGTGGACCTCGCCCTCGGGCACCACAATGCAGGCGACCTTCCTCGAGCCGGTTCCTGTCACGGCTGACAATCTGAGCGTCGTGCTGGATGCCGGTTGGATCGCAAAAGACGCGCTGTGCGCCGGATCGTCCAACGCCGCCTGTAACTAAGCGGTTTTCAACGTCGCCCCTGAGCCCAAGACCGTCGGGGGCGGCGCTTTAAGACCGCTTTGCCCAAACTGCCCAAACTACGAAGACGCAAACCGACCGCACGCCGGTCCGTTGCGGGTATCGTGGGGCGGCAAGATCCCCAAGGGAGCCTGACCGTGGAAAACAATCGCACCTCATTTTTCAAAGCGATCGGCATCGATCTGCGCCTGCTGGGGATGCTGGGCGCCCTTGTTGTGCTGTGGATCATGTTCGATCTGATCACTGGCGGGCGGTTTTTGACGCCGCGCAACCTGTTCAATCTGTCGGTGCAGACCGCGTCAGTTGCGGTGATGGCCTGCGGGATGGTCTTTGTCATCGTCACCCGCCATATCGATTTGTCGGTTGGCTCGCTGCTGGGTTTCATCGGGATGAGCGTGGCCGCGCTGCAAGTGCATGTGTTGCCGGATTATGTCGGGCTGGGCCACTGGTCGATCTGGATTGTTGGGCTGGTCGCCGCAGTGGCCATGGGCGCGGTGATTGGTGCCGCTCAGGGCTGGGTCATTGGCTATCTGACAGTGCCCGCGTTCATTGTGACGCTGGGCGGTTTGCTGGTTTATCGCGGCGCGATGTGGTGGGTGACGCAGGGGCAAACGGTGGCGCCGCTGGATCCGACCTTCCGGCTGATGGGCGGCGGCGCCGATGGCACTTTGGGCGAAACGCTCAGCTGGGGATTTGGCGTGCTGGCTTCGGTCACGGCGGTGGTTTTGATCCTGGCCAGCCGGCGGCGTAAGGCGAAACATGGCTTTGCGGTCAAACCACAATGGGCCGAGGCGGTGCTGATCGCGCTGGCGTGCGGGTCGGTGCTGGGTTTCGTGTGGGTGATGAATTCCTACAAGATCGCCAAGGGTGCGCTGCCCCGCATCGCCGAGGCGCGCGGGATCGAGATGACCGAGGGTCTGGTGTTGCACCACGGCGTTGCCATTCCGGTGATCATCTTGCTGATCGTGACGGTGGTGATGACGCTGATCTCGTCGCGCACCCGCTTTGGGCGCTATGTCTATGCCACCGGCGGCAACCCCGAGGCGGCCGAGCTTTCGGGCATCAACACCCGGCTTTTGACCGTCAAGGTCTTTGCGCTGATGGGCGCGCTGACCGGCATTTCGGCGGTGATCGCCTCCGCGCGGTTGGGCGCGGTTGATGTGGGCCTTGGCACGCTGGACGAATTGCGCGTGATTGCGGCTGCGGTGATTGGCGGCACCGCGCTTTCGGGCGGGTTTGGCACCATCTATGGCGCGGTGATCGGCGCACTGATCATGCAATCCTTGCAATCGGGCATGGCCTCGGTCGGGGTTGACGCGCCACTGCAATCCATTGTTGTTGGCTTTGTTCTGGTGTTCGCCGTCTGGGTCGACATTGTTTACCGCCGCAAAACCGGCGCCTGAAGGGACAGTTGATATGAGCACGCAAACCCCTCTTGTCGAACTGAAAAACATGCGGATTTCATTTGGCGGCATCCATGCTGTTGATGATGTGTCGGTTGATCTGTACCCGGGCGAAGTTGTCGGTCTGCTGGGGCACAATGGCGCTGGCAAATCCACTCTGATCAAAATGCTTTCGGGCGCGTATGGTGCGGACTCAGGCGAGATTTTCATCAACGGGGACAAGGTCACAATCAACAACCCGCGCGATGCGCGCAGCCACAACATTGAAACCATTTACCAAACCCTGGCGCTGGCCGACAACCTGGATGCGGCCAGCAACCTGTTTCTGGGGCGCGAGCTGGTGACGCCGCTTGGCATGGTTGATGACGACGCGATGGAGGCTGAAACCCGCAAGATCATGGGTCGGCTGAACCCCAATTTCCAGAAATTTTCCGAACCCGTATCGGCTTTGTCGGGCGGTCAGCGTCAATCGGTGGCGATCGCGCGGGCGGTTTATTTCAACGCGCGCATCCTGATCATGGACGAACCCACCGCCGCGCTTGGGCCGCATGAAACCCAGATGGTGTCGGAGCTGATCACGCAGCTCAAGGCCGACGGCATCGGCATCTTTCTGATCAGCCACGACATTCACGATGTCATGACCCTGTGCGACCGCGCCAGTGTGATGAAAAACGGCAAGCTTGTGGGAACGGTCGACGTCAAGGATGTGACCGATGATGACCTGTTGGGCATGATCATTCTGGGCAAACACCCCCACGCCAAGGCCGCCCAACCGGCATGACCCGACTGGTGGCGGATATCGGGGGCACCAACACGCGGCTGGCCTTGGTGGATGACACCGGCGCGCTGCACGCTCAGATGCGCCTGGCCAATGACGATTTCGACGGCATCAAAGCGGTGTTGCAGCACTTCACAGCCCACCATCCCGCCCGGATCAACGCCGCGTGTCTGGCCATCGCCGGGCCGGTCGCCGGCACCCGCGCGCAATTGACCAATCGGGGCTGGTCCTTTGACAGGGCGTCGCTGTCGGAACAGCTTGGCGGGGCGAAACTGCGTTTTGTCAACGATCTGGCGGCGCTGGGCTATGCGCTGCCCAGTCTGAACGCCGCGCAGGTCCAGGCCTTTGGTGCGCGCTGCGATACGGACGCGTTGAACGATCAGGCGCTGGTGGTGGGCGTTGGCACAGGCTTTAACATCTGCCTTGTCAAAGGCGATCCGGTCGCTCCTGCGGTCATCGAGGCCGAGCTGGGCCATGCCAGTCTGCCCGCCTGTGTCGCCGATGCGCTGGGTGACATTATCGGCGCGCGCACCCGCGCTTTTCCCACCATCGAAGACCTGTTTTCCGGGCGTGGTTTGACCCGGCTTGATGCGATGGTGACCGGTGAACAAGGGCGCGACGGGGCCGACATGCTGCGCGCCTACGGCGAGGGCGCGCCGGTTGCGGCGGTTGATCACGTCGCCCAGCTGTTGGGTCTGATGGCGCGCCAACTGGTCTTTGCCTATCGCCCGGCGCGCGGCATTTTCTTTGCTGGCAGCGTGGCGCGCGGTGTGCTGGGATCGCAGGCGCAGAGCGCCTTTTTGCGCGCCTTTGCCACCCCCGGCGCTTTTGCAGATCTGATTGCGGCAACGCCGCTGAACGTGATCACAGATGACGCAGCCGCTCTGACCGGTGCCGCGCGTGTTGTGGCCGCGATGATGAAGGCCTAAGCCTCAGTAATCACGCTGGAAAAACAACCCTAACCCGGTCTCGCCACTGTCATCGACAGACCCTTTCAGGGTCAGATTGTCGGTCACATCAAGGTTCAGGTTCAGTTGCGATTCACCCCGGCTGTTGATCGTTACATCGGTGTAAACGCCCTCGGCCAGATAGGTGCCGACGCCCAGTTGCGCATTGCCATCCGCATCGGTGCCCAGATCCAGCGAATCCACACCCAGATTTTCGCGCAACCGCGTTGTTGCACCGCCGCCATTGCCGTTCAGCGTTGCCAATTGCGAGGCCAGCTGCGCGATGCGCAAGGGCGACAGATCGGCAAAGGTCTCCCCAAACAACAACAATGCCAGCGCTTCTTCGGTCGGGCGCTCGGGCGAGGCGGTCACATCAATGCGGGGGCCCGACAGCGGGCCGGAAATGGTCACAGTGGCTTCGCCTTCGGACGTGGCGGTTGAGGCGCTGAAGTCCACATAAGGGTCAAGCTGGCCAATCAGCGTCACCCGCCCTTCATCCAGGCTGAGCCGTTTGCCGAGCAGATCAAGCGTGCCACGTATCAGCGAGATTTGCCCCGAGGGCACAACATTGGCCGAGGTGCCGCGCACCGTGATCGCGCCGCCCAGTTCGGCCTGCAACCCGCGCCCGCGCGCAAAGACGCGGTTCTGCGCGATCAGCTCCAGATCAAGGCCAATCACCGGCCCGCTGCCACCGCCCGATGCGGTTTCGATCAGCCCGGCATAGGACCGGGTGCGGCGCACCGCGCGCGGCTCGTTGATGTGGCGGATGTTGGGGATTGGCGCGGCCGACAGCGACCCGGACGCCGAGGCGAGGTTGAACTCGGTCTCGCCAAACACGATGCGCCCGGACAGGTTGGGCGTGCTGGCCAATGGTCCCGCCAGCACAAGGCTGCCATTGGCGCTGGAATTGAAACTGATGTTGTCGGTCAAAACGATGCCGGACAATTCGGTGTTCAGCGTGCCGCGAAACGGCGGGCTCAGCTCGACCGGGCCGCGCACCTGGAAGCGCCCGCCATCTTGCGGCGCGCCGGTGACAGCGACCTGCGCGGCGCCATTGGCCAACGTGATCGTGGCCGACAGGTCGTTGATGGTCTGGGCCAGGGCGGGCAGGGCAAAACGCGCGCCCGAGGTTGTGATGGTGCCGCTCAGCGCATCCAGTCCCAGCGCGCCGCGCACCGCCAGATCGAAATTGGCCAAACCACTGATCGAATTGGGTGCCAGAATGCGGTTGCCCAGGCCCAAAGGCGCGCGCCCCGAAATATCCAGATTGGCGCGATCAAAGCTTTCGGACAGGCTGCCCGACAATTGCGCCGCGCTGCCGCCGGGGCCGGTGGCCTGGGTCGCGATCTGCCATTGTGCGGCGGCGCGTTTCGCCGTGCCCTTGGCGCTGAGCGTGCCGGAAATGTCGCCGGCCAGCCGCTCGATCCGGGCCAGTTGCGCATCATATCGTGCGTCAATGTCCTGAGACTTTTCGTCAAAACGGACATCAAATGTGCCGCTGACCCCGGCGTCCCCACTGGCCTGCGCCTTGGCTTGCCAGCTTTCAGCACGTCGCGTGACGCGCCCCTCGGCCGCCACCGAGCCAGCCAGTTGCGGCACAAAGCGCGCCAATTGGGCCAATGCGGCGGTGTAATCGACAGCCAAATCGCCCGAGACCGTGTCAAATTCAGCGCTGACATCACCCGAAACCCCAGCGCTGCCGGAGGCTTTGGCGCGTGCACGCAACTGATCGTCCTTCAGCTCGGCGCGCCCTTGCGCCCGGATCGAGCCCGGCAGTTGCGCGACGAACTTGGCCAGATCTGCCAGCGCCGCGTCATAATCAACGGTGATATCGCCTTGGTCCATTTGGTATTCTGCGCTGATGTCGCCCGACACACCGGCACTGCCTGCGGCTTTCACATCGGCGGTTAACACATCGTTGCTGAGCTGCGCGCGGCCCTTGGCGGTAACCGAGCCGCGCAGTTGCGGCACGAATTTGGCCAGATTTGCCAGCGCGGCATCGTAGTTGAGCACCAGATCACCCGAAACGGTCTGGTATTGCGCGTTGATATCGCCGGACACACCGGCGCTGCCTGTGGCTTTGGCACTGGCAACCACCTGCTCATCGGCCAGTGTGGCGCGGCCTTTGGCGACGACGCTGCCGGGCAGTTGCGGCACAAAACGCGCCAGATCCGCGAGAATCACATCATAATCGAGCTGCGCATTGCCGGTTTCGATGTTCATATCGCCCAGCACCTCGGCGGCGATCCCGGCAACACCGCTGGTGCGGGCCGATACGGTGACTTGCGCGTCGGCCTTTTTCAGATTGCCCTGCGCCAGCAAGGTGCCATCGAGTTGCGGCACAAAGCGCGACAGTTGTGAAAACTGCGCGTCAAAGTCGAAATCCAGATCGCCCGTGGTCTCGTTGGCGCTGCCGTCCAAAGTGGCGTTCAATCCAGCCTCGGCCACGGTATCGCTGGTGATCTGCCAGATGCCATCGCGTCGCTGCGCCCGGCCGTTGGCGGTGAAACGCCCGGGCAGTTGTTCGACGTAGCGGGCCAATTCGGCCAATTCAGCGTCAAATGTCACATCCGCCGCGCCGTCAGCCTCTTGCCGTCCGCGCAGATCAACCTGCGCACCTGCGGGCGCGCGCAAACGCACGGATCCGGCCAATGCGCCGTTGTCCTGGGTGACATCGCCACTCAGGGTCACCGGCCCCGGGATCGACGGCACGACGCGGCCCAGATCATCCAGTTCCGCCTGAAACGTCAGGGCGGTGCCGGTGCTTTCAACCGTGCCACTGGCGCTGGCGCTGAGCGCGGTGCCATCGATGGTCAGCTGTTCCAGCTGCGTGCCGGCCTCGTTGCGCCGCGCGATCAGGCTCACGGTGCTGGCGCCGGTGATCAGCGGGTCAATTTGCGCGATTCCGGTGGCCAGATCCTGCGCTTCGGCCATTAGGGTCAGGTCAAACGCGCCGCTCAACGGCGCGCCGGTGCCGCTCAGGCTGGCGGTGGTGCGTCCGGCCAGATCAAGCCCGGCCAAAGGACCAAAGCGCGACAGATCGGTGGCGGAAACCTCGGCCTGTCCCGCCATCGCCAGCGCACTGTCGAGCCCGGAAATCTGTCCGGTCAGGGTTGCGCTGTAATCGCTGCCCGCAAGGGCGACATCGGCCAGCGCGAGCCGGCCGTCCGACCAGTCAAACCCACCGTTCAGCGTGATCGCATCGCCAACAGCGCCGGCCAGTTTGGCGTCGTCAAAGGCCAGCCCGGCCAGTGCGGCGTCGATCTGCCCTGCCAGACGCGTGCCGGCTTGCTGATCCAGGGTGCCGGTGGCGCGTAGCGTCGCCTGCGCCAGGGTCAGATCGGGGCGGTCCAGCCCGGTGATGTTGGTGTTCAGCGCCCAACGTCCGCCTTGTGCCCCGTCCAGCGTCAGATCCAGAGTGGCCTCGTCCAGCCGCGTCTGCGCACCGGTCAGAGGCAACAGCACCGCAGCGCCATCGCGGGCTCTGACACGGCCCTGAACCGCGACTTTTGCCAAGGCGCCATCAGCGTTTGTGGCCAGTGACCCGCTCAGTTGCAGGGCGTTTGATTTTAGTGAAAAGTCAGGAATATCAACGCCTTGCTCACCGGTTTGACCCGACAGCTGAAGCCGTGTGTCCGTGCCGAAAAAGCTGCGATATTCGGGGGCCAAAAGCGGTTGTACATCGCCGCCCAAGGTGGCTTGAAACGCGGTGGCCTGATCGGTTTCGCGCAAGGTGACCTGCCCGGTCAAACGGTCGGTGCCTTCGGTGGCCAATTGCAGATCGGCGGTGAAATCCGCCACTGGCCCGGTGCCCACTGCGCTGAGCCGCAGCGACGGACGCCCCGGCAGGCCCAGCGTGTTGGACACCAACCCATTTGCCGCCTCGGCCAGTACCAGATCAAGCGTGATCATATCGGTTTCATTGGCAAAACCCGCGACCAGATCGAAGCGGTCGCTGGGCCGATCCAGCCGGCTTGCCGCAAGTGTCGCGGCCAGTTCGCCGTCTGCAAGGGTGATGGCGCCCGACAGGGTCAACTCGGCGGCGACGCCCACCAAAGCCTCGCCCAATTCCAACGTGTCGACGGCCAATTCGCCAATGTCGATGGACACCGGCAACTCGGGCAGTTTGAAGGGCTGCGCCTCGGGGCTGGGCAATTCGGGATCGCTGGGCACCGGCGTTGGCGCGCGCGCCAGAATGATCGTGTCGGCGCGCAGGGTGTTGACCTGAAACTGCCCGCGCAACAAGGCCAGACGGTTCCAGTCGAGCACCGCACCGCGAATGGTCAGCCAGACGCCGTCGTCATCGGACACTGTGATCTGCTCGATGCTGGCGCGCGCGCTCAGCGCCCCGCTCAGGCCGGTCACATCAATCGTGCGGCTGTCGCCCGACAACGTATCTTCGAGCAGGTCAACCAGCAAACCGCCCGCTTCGTCACTGTCTTGCGCTAGCGTCGGGGTGGTCAGTGACACCACCAGTAATACTGCCCAAACCCGTCTCAAAACGCTTGTCCGATCCCAATGTAAAACTGCAACCCGTCGCCTGTGTTGCCATCTACAGGCAGCGCTAGATCAAGGCGGATTGGACCAAAGCCGTCGATGTTATAGCGCAGGCCAAAGCCGGCACCGGAATGGCGATCCGACGCTGAAGTGACAAAATTCGCGTCCTCAACTGCGCCAAAATCATAAAACCCGACCAGCGAAATCCGCTGGGTAACGCGCGCGCGCAGCTCGGCGGAGGCATTGATCATTGCGCGCCCGCCGGCGGTGTTGGTGCCAACCGGAATGCCCAGCGACTGATAGGGTTGGCCGCGCACGGTGCCGGCCCCGCCCGAGTAAAACAGCAAGTCGGGCGAGATGTCCGACAGGCTCGCGCCCAACACCGAGCCCAATTGCAACCGCCCGGCCAGCACCAGCGAGCCCGAGGATGTCAGGCTGAGATAGGCGCGCGCATCGATCGATGCCCCGAGGCCCGAGGCATTGCGTCCGAACCCGGTGAACGGCGTCAGCGTGGCTTCGGCAAAGGCGCCGCGGGTCGGGTTGGCGCGATCATCACGCCGGTCAAACTGGGCGCGCATCGGCAGCGACACCAACGCAAAGCGACGGCTGCCAAAGGCATCGCTGGCATTGGCAATGCTGGCGGTCAGCGCCGCCTCGGCAAAGCGATATTGTGAGCTGACACGTCGGATGCCAATGCCGATCAGAGCCCGGTCCATATTGTAGTGAGGCCGCTCGATCCGTTCGATTTCACCCAGATAAAACAGGTTGTTGTCGCCCCCCAGACGCGCTGGGCGGTCCAGCCGCACCGAGAACAGACCGTCGATTTCCTGATCGCCACCGATGTTGCGCACACGCCCTTCAATGCGCAGCCGCTCGGCGGCGCGAAACAGGTTGCGGTGGATCCAGATGGCCGACAGATCGAGCCCGGTGCGCGATGAAATTTCGGCGCCAAATGTGATGCGGCGGGGCAATTGGTCTTCGACGGCCACCTGAAAATCAAGCGATCCGTCGGGGTTGGGCTGGTCGGCTTCGGTGATCGCCACCGAGGTAAAGGCGCCAGTGCGGCGCAATCGCGCGCCGGCTTTTTGCACTTTGGCGGGGCTGAAAATCTCGCCGCTTGGCAGGGCAGCGATGCGTTGAATGGCGGGTGCGCGCACGCCGCTGGGGCTGGTGACGCGCAGCGTGCCAAAGGTCAGACGTGGCCCCGGCACCAGGGTGATATCGGCGTTCAGTTCGCTGTTGGCGTGGTTGACCGAAATGTCTTGAGCGCCCACCGCCACCTTGGCATGGCCGCCATCGCGCCAGGCTTCGCGCCCGGCGGCTGTGGCATCGCGGATCAGCCCGGTGGTGGCCAATGCGCCGCTGGCAAATTCCTCGGGCAGGGTGGTTTGCGTCGGCAGTGGCGCCACCCGCGCCGTGCCAAAGCGAAAGGCCGGCCCCGGCGTGACATCGATGCGCACCGCGTTGACCTGGCTGGGCGGAGTGATCAGCGGAATCTGCGCGGCCTCGCGCCCATCCAGCGTGATGCGCACCACCGGGCTGAAATAGCCCTGATCATAGAGCACCTGCACCAATGTCCGGTAATCAGACAACGCTGCGGCCAGAACTTCTTGGGGGCTAGTGCGCCCGGTGTTTTTGGCGCCGAACACCGCCGAAGCGCCGCGCAAGATGTCGTCAATTTCGTCCGGCGCGCTGAGGCTGACATCGAGCGCGTGCACAGGGGCTGTCATCACCGCCAAAGCGACGGCGCTGGCGCGCAACGGGATCCGGGAAAACAAAGAAAACAAAACGAGATATCGCCCCGATATGACTAGATGTGGTCTTGTTATCACGGCTGAACACAAGATAGAATCCGCAAAGCGCAGGTTAGGCGGGGTTTGGAGCATCACTCTTTTGTTTTCCCGCTGTTTTTGCTAAAAGAGCGGCGCGATTGTCAAAAATCCCGGAATAATGTCCTATCTTGCCAACATCCGCACCTTTGTCAGGGTTTATGAATTGGGCAGTATGTCTGCGGCCGGGCGCGATATGCGTATTTCTCCGGCGGTCACGTCGGCCAGAATTTCCCAGCTTGAGGATCATCTGGGCGTGCGCCTGTTCCAGCGCACCACCCGCAATCTGACGCCGACCGAACAGGGCGCTGCGTTTTATCCCGGTGCGCGGGCGGTGCTGGAAACTGTTGAACAGGCCGAGGCGCAGGTGATCAACCTGACCGACAATCCGCGCGGGGCCCTGTTTGTGGCGGCCCCCCTGGGCGTGGGGCGGCGGCTTATCGCGCCGGATATGCCCGACTTTCTGGCGCGCTACAGTGAAATCACCCTCAGGCTGCGGCTGAGTGATCGCCCTGTCGATCTGACCACCGAAGGCCTTGATCTGGCGTTTTTCCTGGGCCAGCCCGCCGACAGCACCTTGCGTATTCGCAAGATCGCCGATTGCCGCCGGGTGCTGTGTGCCGCGCCGTCCTATGTGGCCGCGCGGGGTCAGCCCAGGTCTGGCGCTGATCTGGTGGGCGGCGCGCATGATTGCCTCAACCTGCGTTTTCCCGGTGCGCCCGAGTTCCAGTGGCGCCTGATCACCCCCGACGGCCCGCAGCGCTTTGCGGTCACCGGCCGGTACGAATGTGACGATGGCGATGTGCTGACCGAATGGGCGCTGGCCGGGCAGGGCATTGTTTTGAAACCGGTTTTCGAGGTGGCCGATCATTTGGCCACGGGCCGGCTGGTGGTTGTGCTGCCTGACCATCCACCCGAACCGGTGCAAATGGCCTGCCTTTATGCCCATCGCCGCCATCAGGATCCCAAGACCCGGCTGTTTATGGAGTTCGCATCAGATCGTATCGCCGCCGCCCTGCGTGCGGCCGAAATCCGCGCGCCTTAACTGCCGCGATAGGTCGAATATCCAAACGGTGACAGCAGCAACGGCACGTGAAAATGCGTGGCCTCTGACATGCCAAAGCGCAGTGGGATCAGGTCGAGAAATCGCGGCGTTTCGGGCGCCACACCACAGGCATCAAGGTAAGCACCGGCATGAAACACCAGCTCATAGGTGCCAATCTCGAACTCGGCCTCGGGCAGGATCTGCGTGTCGGTGCGCCCATCTGCGTTGGTGACCAACTGGCGCAGATGCTGGCGTTGATCGCCGGTGATCCGGTAAAGATCAATCACGACGCCGCTTGCCGGGCAGCCCCGGGCCGTGTCCAGAATATGGGTTGTGAGATAACCGCTCATTATTAAGGCCCCTCTTGATGTTTCGCACATGCCTGATCGCGCAGCTTTGTGCAAAGCTTGCGCATTTGACAGAGTTATTGTGATTATTTGATAATCGTTTGCTTTGTTTTGCTTAAGAAGGACGCGACCCAAGGAATGCACATGACCAGATATCCCCGCGACATGATTGGCCATGGCGCCCAGACGCCTGATCCACAATGGCCCAATGGCGCCAAAATCGCGGTGCAGATCGTGATGAACTATGAAGAGGGCGGCGAGAATTGTGTGCTCCACGGTGATGCCGCCTCTGAGGCGTTTTTGTCCGAAATCGTCGGTGCGGCGCCGTGGCCCGGGCAACGGCACTGGAATATGGAATCGATCTATGAGTACGGCGCCCGGGCTGGGTTCTGGCGGCTGCACCGTCTGCTGAAGGATCTGCCGATCACGGTTTATGGCGTGGCCACGGCTTTGGCGCGCTCGCCCGAACAGGTTGCGGCGATGTCATCGGCGGGCTGGGAGATCGCCAGCCACGGGCTGAAATGGATCGAATACAAAGACGCCGCCCCCGAGGATGAACGCGCCGACATGCTTGAGGCGATCCGGCTGCACACCGAAGTTGTCGGAGCGCCGCCGCAAGGCTGGTACACCGGGCGCTGTTCGGACAACACCGTGCGACTGGCCGCCGAAACCGGACAATTTGCGTATGTGGCAGACAGTTACGCCGATGACTTGCCCTATTGGTCGCGCTTTGACGACACTGACCAGCTGATCGTGCCCTACACGCTGGATTGCAACGACATGCGCTTTGCCACGCCGCAGGGGTTCAATTCCGGCGATCAGTTCTTTGCCTATCTGCGCGACAGTTTTGACGCACTCTACGCCGAAGGCGGCGAGGGCGCGCCCAAGATGCTGTCGATCGGGCTGCATTGCCGTCTGATCGGACGGCCCGGTCGCATCATGGCGCTGCGCCGGTTTCTGGAGCATGTGCGCGCCCATTCGGATGTGTGGTTCGCCACCCGGCTGCAAATCGCGCAGCACTGGCGCGCGCAGCATCCGCCCCAAACCCATCCGCGCCCCTCTCAGATGAGCCAAAGCGATTTTGTCGCCCGATTTGGCGGTGTTTTTGAACATTCCCCTTGGGTGGCAGAGGCGGCGCACGTGCTGGAACTGGGGGCGGCCCATGACACTGCGCTGGGTCTGCACAACGCCTTGGCGCGTGCCTTTCGCTCGGGCAGTGCCGCGCAACGCCTTGACGTGCTGCGCGCGCACCCGGATCTGGCCGGCAAACTGGCACAGGCCAAAACCCTGACGGCCGAAAGCAGCGCCGAGCAGGCCGGCGCGGGGTTGGATTTGCTCAGTGACGCAGACCGCGCGTTGTTCACTAAGCTGAACGCGCAATACACTGAAAAATTCAGCTTTCCCTTTATCACCGCGGTGCGCGATCACGATCAGAACGGGATCAAGGCGGCGTTCCAGACCCGGCTGAGCAACACGGCTGAGCAGGAATTTACCACCGCCTGCCGACAGGTTGAACGCATCGCGCAGTTGCGGCTGATGGATCTGCTGGCATGAAGGCGCCAATCCTGATTCATACCATCACCCCCGAAACCTTTGCCCCGTTTGGCGATCTGATCGACACCGACGGACCAGCTGACAAAATCATCAATCAGGGCCTGTGCGGGCGCTGGCATGATCTGGCCACGCTTGATTTTGGCGAGGGGCGCGCCGGGATCAGCCTGTTTGACGCCGAACCCCGCACCCTGCCATTGACGCTTGCGATGATGGAGCGTCACCCTGAGGGCAGTCAGGCGTTTTTGCCAATGACCCAGCATCCGTTTCTGGTGATTGTCGCCCCGGATCAAAACGGTGCGCCCGGCCAACCGCTGGCGTTTCGCACCCGGCCTGGTCAAGGCGTCAACTTTCATCGCGGCACCTGGCACGGGGTGCTGACGCCGCTGGCGGCGCCGGGACGTTTCGCTGTGATCGACCGGATCGGGGCGGGCGACAACCTCGAAGAACACTGGTTTGAGACCCCGCACATAATCAATGACCCCGTAGCGCCCGTCTGACTGGCGCGCATTTCCGCCACGAAGAAAGGACATTTCATGGCCGACACCTCTCTGGGGACCGCAGCGCAACTGCGCGATCCAAACTACACCCCTGCGCTCTACAAGGCGGTGCCGCTTGGCATTCAGCACGTGTTGGCCATGTTCGTCTCTAATGTGACGCCGGCGATCATAATCGCAGGGGCGGCAGGCTTTGGCTTTGGCTCGAACTCGCCCGATTTCCCCGAATTGCTGTACCTGATCCAGATGTCGATGCTGTTTGCCGGCATCGCCACATTGTTGCAAACCATCACAGTTGGACCGGTCGGCGCCGGGTTGCCGATTGTGCAGGGCACTTCGTTCGCCTTCCTGCCGATCATGATCCCGCTGGTGGCGGGCAAGGGCGTCGACGGGCTGGCCGCGCTGTTCACCGGAGTCATCATCGGCGGCATTTTCCACGCGCTGCTGGGCACTTTCATCGGCAAAATCCGCTTTGCCCTGCCGCCGCTGGTGACCGGGCTGGTGGTGATGATGATCGGACTGGCGCTGGTCAAGGTCGGCATCCAATACGCCGCTGGCGGCGTGCCTGCGATTGGCAAACCGGAATATGGCTCGCTTTTGAACTGGTCAGCGGCTTTGGTGGTCATTGTCGTCACACTGGGGCTCAAGTTCTTCACCCGCGGCATGTTGTCGGTGTCGGCCGTGCTGGTCGGATTGATCGCGGGTTACCTTTACGCGCTGGCCATGGGCATGCTTACCATCGATGCGATCACCACCAGTTGGGACCGCGCCGCCAGCTTTGCCCTGCCGATGCCATTCAAATACGGCTTTGAGCTGTCGATTGCAGCCATCGTCGGCTTTTGCCTGATGGCGTTCATCTCGGCGATCGAAACCGTGGGCGACGTGTCAGGCATCACCAAAGGCGGCGCCGGGCGCGAAGCCACCGACACCGAAATCGAAGGCGCCACCTATGCCGACGGGATCGGTTCGGCGGTTGCGGGCATTTTCGGCGGTTTTCCCAACACCTCTTTCAGCCAGAACGTCGGCCTGATCGCGATGACCGGCGTCATGAGCCGCCACGTCGTCACAATTGGCGCGCTGTTTCTGATCATCTGTGGATTGGTGCCCAAAGTCGGCGGCGTGATCCGCACCGTGCCCATCGAAGTGCTGGGCGGCGGCGTGATCGTCATGTTCGGCATGGTGGTCGCGGCTGGCGTGTCGATGCTGTCCGAGGTCAACTGGAACCGGCGCAACATGGTGATCTTTGCGGTCGCTTTGGCGGTGGGTCTGGGCCTGCAACTGGAACCCGGTGCGGTGCAATACCTGCCCGATACGCTGCGCATTCTGATGACCTCGGGCCTTTTGCCGGCGGCTTTGATCGCCATCGTGTTGAACCTGTTGCTGCCCGAAGAGCTCGACGATTGAGCCCGCGCGGGGCGCTACGGCGCCCCGTTTGCCATCAGGCGCGCCACATCCAGCATGCGCGCGCCAAACCCCCACTCATTGTCATACCAGCCAAACACCCGCGCCTGCGTGCCCATCAGACGTGTCTCGGGCCCTGCCACAATCAACGATTCCGCCCTCGCGCGCAGATCTGACGACACCAAGGGCGCCTCTGTCCAACCCAACACATCAGATGCGGCGATCGCCGCGCGCAACGCCGCCACATCCAATGGCGCGCGCAATTGCGCCACCATATCCACCGCCGACACACTGGCCGTGGGCACCCGCACCGCCGCACCGCTGATCCGCCCCGCCAGAGCTGGCAACACATCGTCCACCAGATGCATCGCACTGGTTGTGGTCGGCACCATCGACAGCGCGCCGGCGCGACTGCGTGCAAGATCACCGCGCGGGGCATCAACCATCGGCTGGCTGTTGGTGTAACAATGAATTGTGGTCATATGCGCACGCTCGATCCCTGCTACTTGGTCCAGAACCGCAGCCAGAACTGCCACCGCATTGGTGGTACATGACCCGTTCGACACCACACGCTGATCGTTCAAACTGTGCTCGTTGGCACCCAGCACCACCGAAAGCTCTGCCGCCACCGACGGACCCGAGATCAAAACCTTGCGCGCCCCGGCGGCCAAACCCCGCCGCGCCACGTCGCTGGTGCGCGCAATCCCGGTGCACTCCAACACCACATCAACACCGTCCAGCGGCAACTGGCTCAGATCATCGCATTGATGCAGCGCGAACTGCCGCGCGCCCACCGACAACACGCCCGCTTCAAATCCCACCGCTTCGGGATAGGGACCATACGTGCTGTCATATTGAAACAGATGCGCACACATCTCGCCGGTGGCAATGTCGTTGATCAAAGCCACCTCGATATCGCCCAAGGGGCGCGCCAAAATCTGGCGCAACACAGTGCGCCCGATGCGCCCGAATCCATTGATTGCAAGTCTCATGAGACCACAGACCACGAACCAACGCCCGCCTCAACCGTCCAACCCCTGCTTCATCTTTCCAAATAAACTCTCGCCGAAGGCTTGGGCGCGCAGCGTCCAATCTAGTGACGGTCAAACTCACAGAGTCAAAGGCATGTGCCGGTTGACGTCCTTGTAAAGCAAATACCGAAACCGCCCGGGTCCGCCTGCATAACAGGCCTGCGGGCAGAACGCGCGCAGCCACATGTAATCGCCGGCCTCAACCTCGACCCAGTCCCGGTTCAGTCGATAGAC
>JBGCDD010000111.1:0-13391 GCA_045105075.1 Sedimentitalea sp.
CGCTGATCCAGATTGATGCGCATACCGATACCTGGCCCGATGATGATATGGACCGGGTTGATCACGGCACGATGTTTTACAAGGCGGTCAAGCTGGGTCTTGTTGACCCTGCGACCTCGGTTCAGATCGGCATTCGCACCACCAACACCGACACGCTGGGGGTCAATATTCTGGACGCGCCCTGGGTGCATGAACATGGCCCGTCGGCGACAGCGGCGCGGGTGCACGAGATTGTCGGGGACCGTCCGGTTTACCTGAGCTTTGACATTGACGGGCTGGATCCGGCCTTTGCGCCGGGCACCGGAACGCCGGTCTGGGGTGGTTTAAGCAGTGCGCAGGCGGCGCGGATCCTGCGCGAGCTGGCCGGCATCAACATCAAGGGCGGCGACGTTGTCGAAGTGTCGCCCCCCTTTGACACCACGGGTGCCACGGCGATTGCGGGCGCGCATGTGGCCACCGAAATTCTGTGTTTGCTAGGCTGGAAGATGCGATCATGAGCGATTTAAACCAACCCATCAGTGGCAATGATCTGGCGCGGTTTTCCGGGCCCAACACGTTTATGCGGCTGCCCTCGGAGAATGTGCTGACCGGGCTGGATGTGGCTATTCTGGGCATTCCGATGGACATCGGCACCTCGTGGCGGTCAGGCACGCGGTTTGGGCCCAAACAAATCCGCGCCGAAAGCGCGATGATCCGGCCCTATAACATGGCCACCGGTGCGGCTCCGTTTGAGAAATTGCAGGTGGCCGATATTGGCGATCTGGCGATCAATACGTTTTCGCTGTCCAATAGTTTGCGCATTATTTCAGACAGTTATGATGCGATCCTCAAGCATGATCTGATCCCGGTGGCGATGGGGGGTGATCATTCGATCACTTTGCCGATCTTGCGGGCGATGGCGCGCAAACATGGCCCCGTGGCGTTGGTGCACATCGATGCCCATGCGGATGTGAACGACGAGATGTTTGGCGAGCGTGAAACCCACGGCACCGTGTTTCGCCGCGCCTATGAAGAAGGTTTGATCCAGGCCGACAAGACCTATCAGATCGGTATTCGGGGCACCGGCTATGGTGCCAGTGATTTCACCGAGGCCGCCGGGTGGGGGTTTCAGCAATTCCCAGCACATGTGCTTTGGAATCAGAGCCTTGCGCGGATGGGGTCGGAAATTCGGCGGGATATTGGCGACCGGCCTTGCTATGTGACCTATGACATCGACAGTCTTGATCCGGCCTATGCGCCGGGCACCGGAACGCCGGAAATCGGCGGGCTGACCACGCCGCAAGCGCTCGAGCTGATCCGGGCGCTGAAGGGGGTCAATATCGTGGGCTGTGATCTGGTCGAAGTGTCGCCGCCCTATGATCCGTCGGGCAACACCGCGCTGACCGGTGCCAATCTGCTTTACGAATTATTGTGCGTTTTGCCCGATCCTGCGCCGCAGGACTGACACGGGCCTATGAGGGGACGGAAAATGCTGTTGTTCTGGATCATTTTGGCGATTGCAGTTGGGTTCACCATCTATGTGCGCGCCGCGCCCAGCCAGGTTGAGCGGTGGCATGTGCCGCTGACGTTCAGTGAGGACAAGACCTTTAAACGCGGCGTGCAGCGGGTGGTGCGGGGCGATCTGGCGGCATTGGATCACATCATTATGGCCAGTGGCGCTATGGTGTTGGACGGGTCGGTGGAAGACGGTCATGTGACCTATATCAGCCGCAGCAAAGTGGTCGGTTTTCCCGATTACACCACAGTGGTTGAGGAGGACGGTACGCTGAGGATTTACGCGCGGCTGCGGTTCGGGCGGTCAGATCTTGGGGTGAACCGCGCCCGAGTGGATCGTTGGATTGACGCTTTGCAGGCGCGATGACAGGCAGCCTTTTTGCACCTCGCGCCACATCGGCACATTCAACGACATCTGACATTGTGCCATGAACATGCGACCGTCCACTTGCAGACAAATGGTCTGGCCCAGATCCACCCGGCTGCCGGATTTATCGGTGCAAAAACAATCCTGAACCTTGCCATTGGGGCCTGTCACATCGGCCATAGCAGGGCTGGCGAGAAGCAAAATCAGAGGAATCAAACGTTTCATGCGGTGACGTTAGCACAGCGTTGCCCTTGACCAAAGCCTTTCGATATCGGACACCGCGCCTATGGTTCCTGAAGAACGCCTTGAGCAGATTATCCAGAGATTTCAGTTTCTCGAAGCGTCCATGGCCGAGGGGGCCAGCGGCGCGGACATCGCTGTTTTGGCCAAGGAGTATTCCGATCTGAAGCCGGTGGTCGAACAGATCGAGGGCTGGCGCAGGCTGGTGGGGGATATGGCCGAGGCCGAGGCGATGCTCGACGATCCGGATATGAAAGAGCTGGCCGAGGAAGAATTGCCGCTGTTGCGCGCCAAATTGCCCGAAGCCGAACACGCTTTGCAATTGGCGCTGTTGCCGCGTGATGCGGCCGATGCGCGCCCGGCGATGCTGGAAATTCGCCCTGGCACGGGGGGCGACGAGGCGGCGCTGTTTGCCGCCGATCTGCTGCGCATGTACCAGCGGTATTGCGAAACCCGCGGTTGGGGTTTTGAGATCATCGAAGAGCAATCCACCGAACTGGGCGGCATCAAGGAAGTCGTGGCCCATATCAAGGGTCAGAACGTATTTGCGCGGATGAAGTTCGAAAGTGGCGTGCACCGGGTTCAGCGGGTGCCCAGCACCGAAAGCGGCGGGCGCATTCACACCAGCGCGGCGACGGTGGCGGTGCTGCCCGAGGCCGAAGATGTGGATATTCAGATCGACGCCAATGATCTGCGCATTGATACCATGCGCTCGTCCGGGGCCGGCGGGCAACACGTCAACACCACCGATTCGGCCGTGCGCATCACGCATTTGCCCTCGGGTCTTGTGGTCACCAGCTCGGAGAAATCCCAGCATCGCAACCGCGAGATCGCGATGCAGGTGCTCAAAACCCGGCTTTACGATCTGGAACGCAGCCGGGTTGATGATGAACGCAGCGCGGATCGGGCCGCGCAAGTGGGCAGTGGCGACCGTTCGGAGCGGATCCGCACCTATAACTTCCCGCAAGGACGCCTGACCGACCATCGCATCGGGCTGACGCTTTATAAGCTCGATCAGGTGATCACCGGCGATCTGGACGAAATCATTGACGCGCTGACGGCGGATGATCAGGCCACGCGCCTGGCCGAGATGGGCGCATGACAGCCGGGCAGGCGATGGCCACGGCTGCGGCTCGTTTGCGCGCCGCCGGGGTGGCTGATCCGGCCCGGGATGCGCGGGTTTTGCTGGCCCATGCGGCGCGGATCGAGGCAACCCGCGTCACTCTGATTGCGCCCGAAGATCTGGCCCCGGATGTGGCCGAACGCTATGAACAGCTGATTGCGCTGCGTGCGGTTCGGGTGCCGGTGTCGCATTTGCTGGGCGAGCGGGGGTTTTACGGACGCCAGTTCAAAGTCAGCAGTGACGTGCTGGATCCGCGTCCGGAGACCGAAACCTTGATCGAGGCCGCGTTGGCCGTTCCGTTTTCGCGGCTGCTGGATCTGGGGGTGGGGTCTGGGAATATTTTGGTCACGCTGTTGGCCGAGCGCCCCAATGCCACGGGGCTGGGGGTGGATATCTCTGAAGCGGCCTGCCTGCAGGCCAGCGCCAATGCGGTGTTGCACCGGGTTCAGTCGCGCGCCGATATTCGCCGCTCGGATTGGTTTGAAACGGTAGAGGGGCAATTCGATCTGATCGTCGCCAATCCGCCCTATATTGCACAGGACGAAATGTCGGGGCTGTCGCGCGAAGTGCGCGACCATGAACCTGCGTTGGCCCTGACCGATGGCGGCGACGGCCTAAGCGCCTATCGCATCATCAGCGCCAATCTGCCTGCGGTTTTGTCGCCGGGGGGGCGTTTTATGTGCGAAATCGGTTGGCGTCAGGGGCGCGAGGTTGCTGCGTTGCTGAAAAGCGCAGGTCTGGCGCAGGTTCGGGTGATCGGTGATCTGGATGGGCGCGACCGCGTGGTTTTGGGCCAACGCCCTTAGCTCAATCGCGCCTGCGCCGGCCAAAATACGCCAATTTTCGCGAAAAAACCGAAATAAGCGACAATCGGGCCTTGTCTGGACGCGCAGAACATGGTTTCTCACAGATGTTACACCGGTGAAGCTGATCCAGCTCCCGGGCGACACTAAGCCCAAAAGTCGATGATCTGGCAACAAGAAACGCAAGAGGCGTGAAACGGATCACACGACACCGAGTACAAGGCTGACATTGAATAAATGAGATCGTCCAAATCACGTTCGCGGTCGAAGTCGAACCGCAACCGACCCGCGACAGGCGGCAACGTCATAAATCGCGTCTTTGACAGCTCGGGTCCCGAGGGCAAAGTGCGCGGCACGCCGCAACAGATCATTGACAAATACAACCAGTTGGCGCGCGACGCACAGCTGGGCAATGATCGGGTGGCCACCGAAAACTTCCAGCAGCACGCGGAACACTACCTGCGCCTGCTGAGCGAAGCGCAGCGCGAAATGGATGCGCGCCGCGAGGAACAGGAACGCCAGAATCGTGAGCGCCAGGTTGAACGTGATCGTGAACGCTCGGATCGCCAGGAACGCGAGCAAGCCGCCCCAGCGCCTGCGCCCGCAGAAGATCCCGCCGAGGCGCCTCAGCCCGATGTGATCGAGGTGGCTGTGGTGCAAGAACCGGAAGAGTCCGGGTTGGTGGAAACGCCAGAAACCGCGCCCAAAAAGCCTGCGCGCCGCCCCCGCACGCGTAAACCGGCGGCCAAGCCGAAAGCCAAAGCCCAGGTGGCCGAAAGCGACGGCGACGATGCGCCGAAAGCGGCGGAATAAATCAACCTTCGGGTGAAAACGTACGGGCGAGCGCACAAAATCCCTCGAGAGGGATTTGCTCGGCCCGTTCTGTTGGCGACAGACCCGCCACACGTAGCCGATCCTCGATATCTGCCGCCAGAGGCTTGAGCGCCGAGCGCAACATTTTGCGCCTCTGATTGAACGCTGTCGCCACAACCCGTGACAGAATTTCGGGATCTGCTGGAAACCGCGGTTCGGCCAACGCTGTCACATGCACCACAGCGCTGGACACTTTGGGCGGGGGGGTAAACGCCTCGGGCGGCAAAGACATAACGATGCGGGCCTCACTGCGCCACTGCGCCAAAACGGCCAGACGGCCATAGGCTTTGTTGCCAGGGCGGGCGATAATGCGTTCAGCCACTTCGCGCTGAAACATCAACGTCAAACTTAGCCAGACCGGAGGCCAAACCGGCGGCGTCAACCAACGCACCAACAGCTCGGTGCCGATGTTGTAGGGAAGGTTCGCAGCCACACGGATCGGCGGTGTCAGTTGATCCCACGGCGATCCCTGAAGCGCGTCGCCGTGTTTGATGCTTAGTCGACCAGGATAGACCTTCGCGATGTCATTCAAAGCAGGAAGGCATCGTTCATCTTTCTCCACCGCAAGCACATGACGCGCGCCCTCAGCCAATAATCCTCGTGTTAAACCGCCAGGTCCTGGGCCAATTTCCAAAACATCACAAGCGCTCAGATCGCCAACCTGGCGTGCGATTTTGGCTGTCAGATTGAGATCCAGAAGAAAGTTTTGCCCCAAGGATTTGCGCGCTGAGAGCTGGTGATCTGCGATAACGTTGCGCAGCGGAGGCATAGAGTCGATAGCGCTCATGTTTTCCTCTTGCTAAAAATATCCCCGCCGGAGGCATCAAAATTCTTTTGGCGCCCACGAATCTTCTTGCCTCCGGCGGGGATATTTTTAGCAAGAGGAAAAGTCATGCGCCTGACAGATCGCGTGCGAGGTTCAGGGCCGCAATCAAGCTGGTTGGATTGGCCTTGTCCTGCCCGGCGATGTTGAACGCTGTTCCATGATCGGGCGACGTGCGCACAAAGGGCAGGCCCAATGTGACATTGACGCCCCGGTCAAAGTCGAGTGTCTTGATAGGGATTAAGGCTTGGTCGTGATACATGCAAATCGCGGCGTCATAACGCGCACGTGCGGCTGCATGAAAAAGGGTGTCGGCGGGGTGTGGTCCAGTGATTGTGACATTTGGAATATCCAGCCCATTCAAAAACGCTTCGATCCAGTCAAGCTCTTCGGTGCCCATCGCGCCACCTTCGCCAGCATGAGGGTTCAACCCTGCAACCGCAAGGCGGGGATGCGAAATTGCGAAATGGGTTTTTAGGTCTGTGGCTGTGATCTCTATGGTTTTGCGCAATATATCTTTGGTTAAAGCTGCTGGCACATCGCTGAGCGGGATGTGGATTGTTGCGGGCACCACGCGCAGGTCCGGGCTGGCCAGCATCATCACCACATGCTCGCGCCCGGCCAAAGCTGCAAGAAATTCGGTGTGTCCAGGGTAGCCAAAATTGGCGCCATCGATCAGTGCCTTTTTGTGAATGGGCGCGGTACAGATGGCCGAGGCTGCTCCTGATTGCACCAGGGCAACGCCTTTTTCGATCGCTGCGATCACGCCGGCGGCGTTGGCGGGTGTCGGGCTGCCCGGGGTGGCTTTGGCGGCGAAGGGCAGTTGCAAAACGGGCATGGCGGATGCGCTGATTGCTATCGCTTCGGCCGGGTTTGTGATGCGGTGAACGGGTGCGCCTTGGGGCAGGTGGCGTGCGTCCCCGATCCAGAAAAACGGGCACGTGTCGCGCAGGGCATCCCAGGCTTTCAGCGCGATTTCCGGGCCGATGCCTGCCGGTTCACCGCAGCTGAGTGCGATGGGTGCGGTCATTGCTCGACGATCAACGCATCGGCGCGCAGCTGGTCCAGATAGCTTTCTGAAAATGCAGCAAGGCGTTGTTGTACCAGCGCATTGGCGATGTCTTGGCGCGATGCGTTTTCGTTCAGAACTGCGGTGCGCCCGCACATCATCAAAAACACCAGGGTCTGGCCCTGATTGGAGGTGAGCGTTGTGGACACTTCGCCGTCATCCATTTTGGCCAGTTCCAGCGCAATGTCGCGGGGGATTTCGCCCGGTGCGCGGGTTTCGCGGTTGAGCACTTCGGCGGGCTGATCCTTGGCGATGCCGTAGAGATCGTCGCACGTGTCGACCTGTTTTCTCAGCTGATCAGCGCGTGCCAGTGCCTCTGGGCTGCGTCCGCCTGCGATGGCGTAGGTGGCGTATTCGATGGCTGCATAGCGCGGTGGGCCGGTCACGATTTCCTGGACGGCGCGCATTTGAAACAGCGCCACTGCGTTGGGCAGGCTGATCGGGTCGCTGACTTCTCCGGGGCTGAGCGCCAGGATCACCGGGCGCAGGGGCGCGGGCAGGTTGTTGATGGGCAACCACGCCATGCGCCCGCCATTGGTGCGGGTGCTGGAAGCGGAATAATCGGTGGCGGCGCGCGAAAACGCGGCAAAGCTGTTCAGTTGCGCGATCTGGCGCGCCAAAGTGTCGACCTGTTCCTGGGTTTGCGGTGTCACCGGGATGATCACTTCGGAGAGCAACACACGCACGCCGCCGCCGCTGCCGGCCAAGCCGATGGCGCGGTCGATTTCGGCGTCGGTCGGACGGGCGCGTTCCAGAAACCGCCCCCGGATCAGTTCGCGCCAGGCCAGGCTGACGCGGGTGAAATCGCGCATGGTTTCGGGCGCAACGCCGCCTTCGCCCAAAGCGCGCAAAAACTCGGGTCCGCTGAGCTGGGTGCGGGCGGCAAATTCGGCGATCCCGGCCTCAACATCTTCGGGGGTCACCTCGATGCCGGCGTCGCGGGTGGCCTGTTCGCGCAACCTGTCTTCGATCAGCGCCTTGCGGGCTTCTGTGTTGGGATCGCCGGGGCTGCGCAGCAGGGTGAAAAAGGTGATGCGCTGCTGAAGTTCGAAATTGGTGACCACGTCGTCATTGACCCGGATGACCGGCGAAAACAGCCCCTGTGCCAGTGTCGCGGCGGGCCAGGAGCAAAGCGCCAGCGCAATCAGGGCGGGGCGAAGGGTTTTGAGGAAGGTCAACTGCATGATCGCCTGTATTTTTCTGTGCCCCGGTCGACGGAAAAGCCGCTGAGAGCGATGGTAAAACCAAAATCGGTCGAGGGGTCGACACTGGTTGAGGATGTGTAGCGCCGGTTCACGCGCAGATCGAAGGTGACACATTCATTGCGGTAAACCAGCCCCAATCCGGCCCGGGTGGCGCGGGCGTCGGAGATGTCATAGCGCAGGCTGGCATTGGCGGTCCAGCCCTGACTGACTTCGTAGCGCCCGTTGACCCAGAGTTCTGACAACGCGCGGCTGCGGCCCTCGACGGTGTCGGCGCCAAGCCACAGATAGGTGCCCGAAAGCCCGGCGCGTTCGCTGGACCAGTCGCCGCGCAGTTCGGCCTTTGACAGTAAAAATTTATCGTCCAGCAGGGCGCGGCCGGTCAATGCCAGTCCCTTGTCCAGTTTCAACTGTCCGGCCACCAGCAGATCAGAGGTGGTGCCCGACAGCCCCGAGGTCTGGGTGAAATCGGGTTGCGTGCTTTGGCGCACAACCCGGCCCAATGTGGCCAGAGCCTGCCAGCCGCCGGCGGCGGTGCGGGTCCAGTTCAGACCATAGACAATGGCGCGGCCATCTTCACGCCGGTCATTGGCGGGAAAGCGCGACATTTCCAGCAGGTTGCCCTGGTCGAATTCGACAAACCGGCTTTCGTCATTGGGCACGGCGGGGCCGCGTACATCGGACCAGCCCAGTTGAAACACGGGCTCGAGCAGGTGCGTGGCGCCCGAGCGGGTTGTGGTGATCATCGGGTAGCTCAGCGTCAGCGCGCTGCGCGGGGTGGTGCGGGTTGAGGTGCGCTCAAAAGTGCTGTCTTGCGAGATTTTGAAGGCGTCCGCAGCAAAGCCCAGCATCCAGTCAAGCCGCAGACCACCGCGCAGGATCCAGTGGCGTTCCCAGCTCAGATCAAGAGTGCCCCGGTTGATGTCGCGCCCCAGCACGTCCAGTTCCGAGTTGCGGTGGTGGCCGTGCACATCCAGCGATACGCGGGCTTCGCCTCCGACTGCGGTCGGGAAAAAGCGCCGCTCGTAAAAGATGTCACCGACCACGCGGGGCAGAATCGTTTCGTCATCGGAATCGCGCAGGCTGTCGTAATAGATCAAACGGGCGCGAAAGGCGCCGGCGCGTTTATAGCGGCTGAGCGCGATCTGGTTTTGCAGCCGGTCAAGATCGGGCAGGCCATAGTCGACCAGATAGGCATTGTCGCTGGTGGCTTGCAGGTCGAGGTCGAGATTGTAGTTGCGCGGCAGTGCGAAACGGCCCTGGCCAAAGATGTACCAGCGCGATTGGCCGGGCAGCAAATCATCGCGGGTATAGGCACCGTCGATCACAATACCGCCGCGACGAAACGCCTGGCGATAGCGGTAATCCAGCGTGCGGGTGCGCGACGACAGATAGGGCGACAGGGTCAGATCGGCGTGATCGCCCAGCCGAAAGAAATAAGGCACTTTGAGCCCGGTTCCCAGGTTTGACGTGGTGCGCACCGAGGGGATCAAAAAGCCATTGGCGCGTTCCAGCGTTGGATCGGGCAGGCGCAGGCCGGGGAAGTAAAGCACCGGGGTGTCATAAATCAGGAATTGCGCGTCTTCAAAATAGAGCTGGCGTTCCTGTTGGTCATGGGTGATCCGCCGCGCCCGGATTTGCCACAGGGGTGGGCGGCCATTTTCGCACACAAAGCAAGAGGTTACAGCAGTTTTGTAAAGTTGGGTATAGCGCCCGCCAACCCGCGTCATCTGGAGGGCGGCCAGTTGCAATTGTTCGTCCAAAACCATGCGCGCGCCGGTCAGGATGCCGTTTTGCAGACCCCGGTCCAGCTCGGCGGCATTGGCCAGAATGGTGATATCGCCGCCTTCATCGATGCGGATCGGGCCAGTGATGACCAGCGTGCCGTTCTCGCGGTCAAACTCGATTTTCTGCGCGCTGATCCGGGTGTCGCCCTGGAAGGCTTCGACATTGCCTTCGGCAACCAAACGTCTGTCGGGCGTGACAAAAACGCTGTCGGCCACCAGCACGGCCGGGGCGTCCTGGGCGAAAGCCAGCGCCGGCAGCAGCCACAGCAAAAAGGTCAGCGCGCCCCTCATCCGTCTTCCACATGCAACAAGAGGCCAAGGGTCAGCAAGATCGACGCAATCGGCGGGGCCCAAGCGGCCATGGCGATCGGGATCTGGCCGTTTTCGCCCAGAATTTGCGCGAAATTGCGCACGAAATAGAGTGTGAATCCCAGCAAAACCGCCGTGAGCACCGCCAGTCCGGTGCCGCCAAAGCGGGCGTGGCGCATGGTAAAGGCGGCCCCCACCAGCACCATGGCCATCAAAAACAGCGGTCGGGCCAGTTCGACCTGATACCAGACCTCGTGGCGTTTGGTGGAAAAGCCGGCCTCGCGCAGATCGCGGATGGTGTCGGGCAAATCGTAGATCGAAATGCCGTTCGGGCGGCCCAGACTGTCGCGAATACGCTCTTGGGTCAGAGACGTGGGCAGGTTTAAACTGTCGTGATAAGCCGATGATTTTTCGGGATTAAGACCTGTGGTCAGGGGCCAGACCTTGGCCCGTTTCAGCACCCAGACTTCGCCTTCCAGAACGGCCTCTTCGGCCTGAATGCGCCGCACGGGGCCGCCGCCCGGCGCGTAGGTCAGAATCGATACGTCATAAAGCGTCACCGCGTCGCCGGCGCCGTAGCCGGTGGCGTGGATCACCGATTGCCCCTGCGCGCCGCCCTGGCGCAACCAAAGCCCTTCGCCCGACAAAGACAGAGCCTGGGCCACGCCGGTGCGGTAGGTGTCAGACAGCTGTTGATAGCGGTTCGAGGTGGCCGCCACGATGGGGTTCAAGGTGCTGACCGCCAGCGCGCCGATCACCAAAGACACGGCCACGGGGGCCATCAAGGCGCGGATGCCCGAGCGCCCCGAGGCGCGGGTGACCACCAGTTCGGAGGAGCGCGCCAGGCCGACATAAAGCACAATGGTCGACAGGATCATCAGCAGTGGCAGGATTTCGTTGATGGCGCCCGGTGCGTTCAGCAACATCAACGTGAAGAGCTGGCCGAAGCTGATATCCAGGCCACGAAAGCGGCGCAGTTGCTCGATCAAATCGATCAGCATGATGAGCGACAGAAACACGGCTCCGATCATCAAAAAGCTTTGGGTAAAGCGGCGCGCAAAGTAGAAATCGAGCGTCATGCCGGCACCTGTTTCATCGCGCGCCGGAGCCGTCGCGGGCGCGCGGCCAGATGCAGGAAAAACGCACCAACCCCAAGGCCGATCAGCGTTGGCAGATAGATCAGCGGCCAAAGCTTGGGGTCCTTCAGCACCGGTTCTGAGACCATGCCACGCAGCACTTCGAGCAGGATCAGCATGACAAAGGCCAAGAGCGCCTGACGCCACACCCCAAAGCGCGAAAACCCGCCCAGCATCAACGCTGAAAACCCGATCAGAGTGACCGCGACGCAGATGGCAGCGCGGGCAAATCGCAGGTGCAATTCCTCGCTCAACTGGCCGGCGGTGTGTTTTTCATTGGCCATGATGGTGTCGCGTGCGCTGATCAGCTCCCAGGTGGGAATGGAGCGGATGTGGCGCGCGCGGGTGTCGGTTTTCTTGATCAAGCCACTGATATCATACGAAAAGTCGGCAAAAACTGTGGTCGACATGGTTTGGCTGGCCACGTCCAGGCGTTGGGCCAGACCGTCGACCATGATCAGATTGCTTTGGTCTCTGTCGCGCACCAAAAACGCGCGTGCGCCGGTATAGGTGACGTTCTGGGTGGGGTCGCGCCGGTCCGACAGGAACACATCATTCAGCGTGCCGTCGGGGTCGATCTGACGGATGTAAAACGTCACGCCCGGGGCCGGGTTCAGGAATTCGCCTTCTGAGAGCAGACGCGCGGTGATGTTGCGCGCCACCTCGACTTCGCGCAGCGCCAACTGGCTGACCGAAGCGGGCAGCAGCACATGTGTCAGGATGCTCATCATCAGCCCGGTGGTCAGCCCAAACGCCAACGCCGGACGCGCCATACGCCATGGGCTGGACCCGGTGGCCTGCATCACGGTGATCTCGCTGTCCGAATTCAGCCGGTTGGTGACATAGACCGACGCGGCAAAGGCGGCCATCGGCAGCACCATCCGGATGAGGTTGGGCAAGGTCAGCGCGGTAAATTCAAGAAACACCATCGCTGACTGACCGTCCCCGATGAGGCGGTCAAACAGGACAACGGCCCTGTTGATCCAGAACACTGCAACCAGAATCAGCGCAAAAAAGCCGAAGAAGAGCAGAAGTTGCGACAGGACGTATCTGTCGTATCGTGACAATGCGTTCTCCCTGGCGCCTGCATCTGTTGTTTTTCGGGATGTTAGAACAAATGCGCGGGCGGGAAAACTGCTATCTGGTCAAGGGACCGGGCGCGGGCTAGGTCTGGTGCAAAGAGAAACCAGGAGAAGATGTATGAGCCCCGTGACCTCGATCCGATTTGATGCCCTTGACCTAGACACGATGGCCACCGCGACAGGGCGTGTGGTGGTGATGGTCACGCCCGATGGCAAGCTGGATCTGGCGGCGCGCCGGGCCAACCGATTGACCAAGGGCGCGCTGGCGCGGTTGATCGAAAGCGAGCGGTTTTCCAAGGCGAAATCGGGGCAAGTGATCACTTTGGCCTGGCCTGTGGGCATGGCGGCCGAGGCGCTGGATGTGCTGGTTCTGGACCGGCGCGCCAAGGCGTTGCCGGCGCGCAAGGCCGGATCGGCGCTGGCCAAGATCAAAGGGCTCAAGCCGATGCAGGTGATGGCCGGTTCGCTGACGACGGCGCCGGATCTGGCGTTGGGGATTGCGTTGCGCGACTATCGCTTTACTGCGCATAAAACCGCCGATGATGCGGGCGAGGCGAGCGGCGAGGTGGTGATTTGCCATGCCAGCCCGGACGAAGCCGCCGCGGCTGCTGCCCCGTTGCTGGCCGTGGCCGAGGGCGCGCATATGACCCGCGATCTGACCAACGAGCCGGCCAACGTGCTGACCACCACCGAATTTGCCAACCGGTTGGTCGAGATGGAAAGCCTTGGGTTGACGGTCGAAGTGCTGGACGAGGCGCAGCTGGAAGAGTTGGGCATGCGCACGCTGTTATGTGTCGGGCAGGGCTCGGACAGCCCGTCAAAAGTTGTGGTGATGCAGTGGAATGGTGGCGAAGCCGGCGAGGCTCCGTTGGCGTTGATTGGCAAGGGCGTGGTGTTTGACACGGGTGGCATCAGCTTGAAACCGGTGGGCGGCATGGAAGACATGACCATGGACATGGGCGGCGCGGGCGTTGTGTCGGGTGGCATGCGCACGCTGGCGCTGCGCAAGGCCAAGGCCAATGTGGTCGGGCTGTTTGGGCTGGTGTAAAACATGCCCTCGTCGAATGCGACGCGCCCGGGCGA
>JBGCDD010000112.1:0-11130 GCA_045105075.1 Sedimentitalea sp.
GAAGATGGATCGGTTGCGGTAGGCTGGGATTTTGATGTCATGCATGAAACCAAGGGCTTGATAGATTTCTTCCAACGCGATCGAGTCGGCTTCGGAATTTCGCATCGAACGGGAAAATGCGATGATGCCACGGTTGATCACGGCCCCTTTGCGCACTGAAATCACCGTGGCATTTCCCACGCGGCGTCCGTCCAACCCGCTTTCTTGTGTTGCACGCATGCGGTGGCCTTGCGCCGAATTGACCATATAGATGGCAATGTTGGCTGCTTCGCCGGGTTTGCGCCATCGCAGCCGGGCTTTGGAGCGCTGTCCGTTGATATCTTGGATCGCGCGGTCATTGGAGCGACGCAAAAGCGCAGCCTTTTTGGTGGGATAGCCGTTTTGCACCATCGCGATGGACACGGTCAGATCGCGCACTTGCGATTGTGGCCAAGCGCGATGAGGTTTTGCGCAGGCGGGTCCAGGCTTGGCGCCGCACGAGACCAAACTGTAAAAGGCATCATCAGGTAAGGGCCCCGTGCTGGGGATCGCATCGGCAAGGGCGGTGTTGGTAAACAGGATCATCGCCGTGCTGATCAGCCACATCCGGCAGGATGTCATGCCAGCACGCGCGCGGTGATCGCATCTAGCTTGGCCATCAGCGCTGGGTCGCGGGCTTCGGGGGCTGTCATCAAAGCAAATTCCAGCGCTCGGTCACAGCCATTCGGACAGGGCGCGCGCTCGGCCCCCAACATTGTTGGCAGGCGGGTGATCAGATCGCGGGCTTTGCTGGCATTGCCGGTGAGTGTGGCGATGATTTGCGTCACGTCAACTTCGCCGTGATCAGGATGCCAGCTGTCATAGTCTGTGATCATGGCGACGCTGGCATAGCAAAGCTCGGCTTCGCGGGCCAGCTTGGCCTCGGGCATATTGGTCATGCCGATGACATCGCAGCCCCAGCTTTCGCGGTACATTTTGCTTTCGGCAAGCGAGGAAAACTGCGGCCCTTCCATGGCCAGATATGTGCCGCCGTTGTGCACTGTGATGCCGGCGTCTTGTGCCGCTGTAAGGCAGGCGTCGCCCAGTCGCGGGCATGTGGGATGCGCGACACTGACGTGACCTACACAGCCGGTGCCAAAGAACGATTTCTCGCGCGCGAAAGTGCGGTCAATGAATTGATCTACAATGACAAAATCACCTGGTGCCATCGTTTCGCGAAAGGATCCACAGGCCGAAACGCTGATCACATCTGTGACGCCCAGCCGTTTCAGCGCGTCGATATTTGCGCGGTAGGGCACCGTTGTGGGCGAGTGCACGTGGCCGCGACCGTGACGTGGCAGAAACGCCATATCAACGCCATTTAATGTCCCAGTCAGGATGGCATCGGACGGCGCGCCCCAAGGGCTGTCGACAGTGACCCAAGTCGCGCCCTCCAGCCCGTCGATGTCATAGAGCCCAGAGCCGCCGATGACGGCGATTTTCGTATGTGTCATGTTGCTCATGGGCCTTTGTTTGAAACGGAAATTCCGGGAGAGTTTATCGCCGTGACCTCATGGCGCAACCGGCAATAACGTGGTGTTAAGAGAGCGTGCGCTATGGTGCGGCAAAATGGCGATATTGGGGTGCGATTTGGCCAGGAATTGCCTCTGATTTGAGCCGGTGCGCTGTTTTTCGAAGAGCCAAAGGGTAAAACTAATGCGATCGGGTCAACATTGGGCGATTGGACGTGCAAGTTGGGCGCTTGCGTGGCACGTCTTTTTGCGCGTCCGCGTCGCCCAGTTGGCGGTGGTCTGTGCATCCCAAGTTGCGATATCAGGGCGACGTGCGGTGTTGGCTTGCCTGTTTTTAACGATCTGTGCCCCAAGATTTACCGTGCGTTCTCAAATCATCCTGATATGTGCTGGGCGCATAGCGGCTTCCCGTTGGCTTTTGTGGCCAAGACTTGGGTGCGGCCCTAGAAGAAAGGCTTTCCGCCGCCCATGGCAGACTCAAGTAGGAATTCATCAGTGACACGTTCGACATTGGCCTCTTACGCCAAACGCATCGCTTTGCCAGATTTGCGCTGGTCTCCGGACGAGGGAATAACACCTTCGCGTTTGCGCATCGAGCTTTTGTCAGGTCTGACGGTTGCCTTGGCATTGGTTCCCGAGGCCGTGGCGTTTGCTTTCGTGGCAGGGGTGCACCCTTTGGTGGGGCTTTATGCGGCGTTTTTGGTCGGTTTGATCACGGCGCTGATTGGCGGACGGCCGGGGATGATTTCTGGTGCTACGGGGGCTTTGGCGGTTGTGATGGTGGCATTGGTTGCCCAACACGGCGTCGAATACTTGTTTGCCACTGTTGTTTTGATGGGGCTGCTGCAAGTGTTTGCGGGCGCCATGCAATGGGGCAAGTTCATTCGACTGGTGCCGCATCCGGTGATGCTGGGTTTCGTAAACGGGCTGGCGATTGTGATCTTCTTGGCCCAGCTGTCGCAGTTCAAGGTGCCGGGAACATTGGAAAATACCGGCCATGGCATGGCTGGTGGCGAATGGCTTAGCGGTGCGCAACTGTATCTGATGCTGGCGCTTGTCGGGGCGACCATGGCGATCATCTGGGTGACGCCGCGCATCACCAAAGTGATTCCGGCGCCTCTGGCCGGCATCGGTGTTGTCGCCGCCGTTGTGATTGCATTCGGGCTTAACGTGCCTCGTGTCGGCGATCTGGCCTCGATCCAGGGCGGGCTTCCCAGCTGGCACATCCCAATGGTGCCGCTGAACTGGGAAACCTTAGAGATCATTTTACCTTATGCGGTTATTCTGGCCGCGATTGGCTTGATTGAAAGCTTGTTAACGCTGAACCTCGTGGGCGAGATGACCGGCAAACGTGGCGGTGCGTCTCAGGAATGTATCGCGCAGGGTGTGTCAAATACAGTCACCGGATTTTTCGGTGGCATGGGCGGATGCGCTATGATCGGCCAGTCGATGATCAACGTGAAGTCCGGTGGGCGCACACGCATCGCGGGCATCGCAGCGGCGATGTTCTTGTTAATCTTCATCCTTTTTGCCGCGCCCGTGATCGAGCTTATTCCGTTGGCCGCTTTGGTCGGTGTCATGTTCATGGTGGTGATCGGCACCTTTGCCTGGAACAGCTTGACGATATTGCGCAAAGTGCCGCTGACGGATGCGTTCGTTATTTTGCTGGTGACCGTGGTGACCGTGATGGAAGATCTCGCGGTGGCGGTTGTTGTGGGGGTGATTGTTTCGGCGCTCGCCTATGCCTGGAACAACGCGCGGCGCATTCATGCCAAAACCTATAACACACCCGAGGGCGCACGGGTTTATCAGGTGCAAGGGCCCTTGTTCTTTGGGTCTTCCGAGGGGTTTTCGGAACTGTTTGATCCCAAAGGTGATCCGAAATCGGTGATTGTTGACTTCGCCGACAGCCGCGTGGTCGATCAATCCGCCTTGCAGGCGATTGAAGCCGTGGCGTTGAAATACGAGGCGGAAGGCAAGCAAATCCAGCTGCGCCATCTCAGCCGGGACTGTCATCGGCTTTTGAATAGAGCAGGCCACCTGATGGTCGATAGTGATGATGACCCCGATTATGAGGTGGCCGTCAATTATTCGGTGCGCACAGGCATCCTGGGGTCGCACTGACTGTTGCCAAACGGAGCGCGCTGGCGCGCGCACGCCATTTTTTGTCAGCTTGCGCGCGCCATTGTGCCTATTTTTCGCCAGGTCGGGTCAGTTCGAAAAGATCGGTGACGCGGGTGTAGTCGCGATACCCCAAGCGGGCCAGCGGTTGAAATGTGGTCACATCAAAGCGGCCATCGCGCAGACAATTGTCACGAATGTGCACCCCGGTGACCTCGCCCAAAACCAGCTTATTCACGGCGCCGGGCAGGGTAATCACTTGGGTGAGTTTGCACTCCAGGGCGGCCGGGGCATTGGCCACGCGTGCGCAGTTGATCGTCTCGCATTCAATGCGTTCCAGTCCGGCTTTGGCAAATTCATCGACGTCTTTGTCCCAATCACCGGAACTGTCATTCATTGCGTCGCGGGCCCCGTATTCCACGATGTTCACGCAAAACACTTCGGTTTCCAGAATGTTGGCGACGCTGTCTTTGGTGCGGTCCTGATCGGGTTTTTCGCCGGTTGAGGAAAACATCACCTGCGGCGGCACATAGGCGATGGCGTTGAAAAACGAATAGGGCGCGAGGCGCTGTAGGCCGGCAGAGCGGCGAGTAGGGAACGAGTGAAGAGCGCGGGGGGCGCCGAATCCGTAGAAAGGGTAGTGGGGCAGGCCGTGGCCGTCCTCGGGGCGATAGAACATGGGTCTCTCCGGTTGTTTGCCCCAGCCTTAGCGCCGTGTTAGGGCGAATTCCAACGGATTGCGCAGGATACCCCCGATTGATCGAGATTTGCCCGGAAACCGCTGACGACTGGTGGGAGGTCGAGGCGCTGTATGATTTGTGTTTCGCGCCCGGGCGCGAGGCGCTGTCATCCTATCGGCTGCGCGATGGCGTACCGGCGGTGGCTGGTTTGTGCCAGGTGGCGCGCGAGAACGGGATACTGGCCGGCGCAATTCGGTTTTGGCCGGTTCGGGTTGGCGGTGCCGAGGTGGTTTTGCTGGGTCCGATCGCTGTCCATCCGACCCATCAGGGCGAAGGTTTGGGCGCGGCTTTGATTCGTGATGGGTTGGACAGTGCGCGTATGGCAGGCTGGACGCGGGTTATGTTGGTGGGTGATGCGCCGTATTACGCGCGTTTCGGGTTTTCGCGCCTGAAGGATGTGATGATGCCGCCGCCTACCAATCCAGAGCGTGTTTTGGGCCATGCTTTGCAAGACGGGGCCTGGGATCGCGTCACGGGGCCGGTGCGTGGCTGGATCGAACATTGAAAAACGCGCCGCGAGACACAATGTTAAGTCTCACAAGGAGAAAGCGGCATGAGCGATATCGTCACCCATATTCCGGTCGATCTGGACAGCGAGCTTGACAAGATTGCGCAGAGGTATCGTGGCGCAAGTGGGGCGGGCATGAAGCTGTTATCGATGCTGGGTGGACAGGCGGAAAGCCTTTTGGAAAGACTGCCCAGACCTGTGCGTGATGGGCTTAACGGCGCCACCGAGCGGGCCTTGAAGCTCTCGATGCAGGCGGCGCAATCCAGTCGTGGCGCGGTGCCGGATCAAAAACCTTGGGTGAACACCGCCGTGAGCACGGCGATGGGGGCCGCTGGCGGATTTGGCGGATTGCCCACGGCTTTGGTCGAATTGCCTGCGACGACGACCATTTTATTGCGCTCAATTCAGGGCGTCGCGGCGGAACACGGTTTTGATCCTGCGGCCGAAAATGTTCAGTTTGACAGTTTGCGGGTGTTTGCAGCTGCCGGACCGTTGGCGCACGATGATGGCGGAGATTTGGGCTTCATGTCTGTTCGCCTGACGCTCACGGGCGGGGCGATGCACAAATTGATGGCCACGGTTGCGCCTCGCCTTGCCACGGTTTTGGGCCAAAAGTTGGCCGCGCAAACTGTGCCTGTTTTGGGCGCCGTGGCTGGCGCGTCTGCCAATTACGTCTTTACCAGCTATTACCAACACATGGCGCATGTCCATTTTGGTCTGCGTAGGCTGGCGATTGATACGGGCACCAGCGAGGCGGAATTAACCCGGCTTTTGTCGCAGCGATTGCAGCCTGCGTTGGCATGACAAACCCAGCAGATCCGATCGTTTTGCAAGCATATGTGTCTTTTTGTGTGGGAAAAACGCCCCAAACCGCTGATTTGAGATGAAAACGCAGGTGCGATCTTGTAAGATGTTCAAAAAAGGCTGTGGCTGATGGTCAAACAATTGCCTATCTCGATACAGGCGTCGCACAAAAGTGATGTACGCAGCCAGTTTGCGGCACTGTGTTACCGTGTGCGCTCCGGCAAAGTTGACATTTTGTTGGTAACATCGCGACGGTCCAAGCGGTGGATCGTGCCCAAGGGGTGGCCGATGGACGGGCGCACGCCTGCGGCCAGCGCAACCCAGGAAGCCTGGGAAGAAGCAGGTGTGATTGGCAAGCCGGTTGATCGTTGTCTTGGGCTTTATTCTTATAGTAAAATCATGGACGAAGGGGTGGAATATCCTTGTGTTGCGATGATTTATCCGGTGCGCGTGCGCCAATTGTCGCGTGATTTTCCAGAACGCGGGCAGCGGCGGCGCAAATGGTTTTCGCAGAAAAAAGCCGCCGCTCGGGTCATGGAGCCTGAGCTCGCGCGGATTTTATCGGATTTTGATCCTCGCATGTTGCGCTGACTTCTGGCTTTACTTGATCTTAGCGCAAATGCGGATATCTGGAAGATGAGACAAATGATGAGCCTGCGATGATTCAATATGCGCTGAAATGTGCTGAAGGGCATGTGTTTGACAGTTGGTTTCAGTCGGCTGAAGCCTATGACCGGTTGGCGCAATCTGGCCATGT
Organism: Sedimentitalea sp.; assembly: GCA_045105075.1. Taxonomy (GTDB): domain Bacteria; phylum Pseudomonadota; class Alphaproteobacteria; order Rhodobacterales; family Rhodobacteraceae; genus JBGCDD01. The sequence continues at coordinate 6,421 of JBGCDD010000112.1, forward strand.
CACGTGCTCGGTTTGTGGCGCGTCGGATGTGGACAAGGCGATTATGGCGCCTCGGGTGGGAACCGGGCGCGAGGCGGTGCCCGATGCGCCGCTGACTGGGCCGGTCAATCCGACCGAAAAAGCACTGGCCGAAATGCGCAGCAAGATCGAAAAAGAATCGGATTATGTCGGCGGCGCCTTTGCAAGCGAGGCGCGTGCGATGCATTTGGGCGATGCCCCCAAGCGCGCGATATACGGCGAGGCGGGGCTGGATGAGGCGCGCAAATTGATTGATGACGGGATCAAAGTGGCGCCATTGCCCTTTGTGCCCAACAGAAAGACCAATTGAAACATGACATTTGTGATCACAGGGGCCAATCGCGGGATTGGCAAAGCCTTGGCTGATGGGTACCGCGCAGCGGGGCAAAACGTTGTTGGAACCGCGCGGGACGGGTCTGCGCAGGTGCAATTGGATGTGACAAACTCTGACCAACATGCTGAATTTGCAAAGAAAATGTCGGGACAGGCGGTGGATCTACTGGTCTGCAATGCAGGCGTTTATGTGGACAAGGGTCAATCATTGGAAGACGGATACCCGGCACAGATGTGGGCAGATACGTTCGCTGCCAATGTGACGGGTGTGTTTTTGACCGTGCAGACGCTGCTGCCCAATCTGGCTTTGGCGAAGGACGCAAAAATTGCGATCATTTCATCGCAAATGGCGTCTCACACCCGCGCACCTGGTGGCAGCTATATTTACCGCGCCTCGAAAGCCGCCGTGCTGAATTTGGGTCGCAATCTGTCCAGTGATTTGCGCGATCAGGGAATTGCAGTGGGCATCTATCATCCTGGGTGGGTGCAGACCGATATGGGAGGTGCGACTGCCGAAATCGATGTTGCAGCGGCCCGCGATGGGTTGATGGCCCGGTTTGCGGCGTTGAACATGGACAGTACCGGCTGTTTTCAGACCTGGGATGGGCGCGACCACCCCTATTGACTTGCACGTGATCCAAAGACGCGCGCAAAGCGCGCATTCTCCCAGCTGATTTGGCGCTCTTGGAGAGCTTTCGCTTCTGAAACGAGGGCAGAGCGTCTTGCACGCACGCCGCGTAGCGCATACACCCCGGCCAGCGTCTTTCGGGGGAATGATATGCCCGTCCTAGTGATGAAATTTGGTGGCACGTCGGTGGCCAACCTGGACCGTATCTCGCGTGCGGCCAAGCGTGTTGGTGTGGAAGTGGCCAAGGGCTATGATGTGATCGTCATTGTCAGCGCAATGTCAGGCAAAACCAACGAGTTGGTCGGTTGGGTCGCAGAAACGTCGCCGCTATATGACGCGCGCGAATTTGATGCGGTGGTGTCCAGCGGTGAGAATGTCACGGCCGGTCTGATGGCGTTGACGTTGCAGGAAATGGACGTGCCAGCGCGCAGTTGGCAGGGCTGGCAGGTGCCTGTGCTGACGACTTCGGCCCATTCTACCGCGCGCATCGAAGATATTCCGACGCAAAACATCATGACCAAATTCGCCGAAGGCATGCGTGTGGCCGTTGTCGCGGGCTTTCAGGGGCTCAGTCCTGAGGGGCGCGTGACCACCTTGGGGCGCGGCGGCAGCGACACAACGGCGGTTGCTTTTGCTGCTGCTTTTGAAGCGGACCGGTGCGACATTTATACGGACGTGGACGGCGTTTACACCACGGATCCGCGGATCACGAGCAAAGCGCGCAAGCTTGACAAGATCGCTTTTGAGGAAATGCTGGAATTGGCCAGTCTCGGCGCAAAGGTGCTGCAAACCCGCTCGGTCGAGTTGGCGATGCGCTATAAGGTGCGTTTGCGGGTGCTTTCGAGCTTTGAGGAACAATCGGACAATGCGGGCACGCTGGTGTGCGATGAGGAGGATATCATGGAATCCAATGTTGTGGCCGGCGTTGCCTATTCGCGCGATGAAGCCAAGATGACGCTGGTGTCGGTGGCCGACCGCCCCGGAATTGCGGCAGCCATCTTTACCGCGCTGTCCGAAGGCGGCGTGAATGTGGACATGATCGTGCAAAATATCAGCGATGAAGGCCGCACAGACATGACGTTTTCCTGCCCAACAGATCAGGTGTCGCGGGCGGATGTGGCTCTGGCGGATGCCAAGGAACAGGGCGTTTTGAACTTTGCCGAACTGGTCGCAGACACCGATGTGGCCAAGGTTTCGGTGGTTGGCATTGGCATGCGCAGCCACACCGGAGTTGCGGCCAAGATGTTTCAGGTGCTCAGCCAGGAGGGGATCAATATCAAGATCATCACAACCTCCGAGATCAAGATATCCGTTCTGATTGATCGCAAATACATGGAACTCGCGGTGCAGTCGCTGCATGATGCCTTCGAGCTGGACAAGGTGGCCTGACTGTCTCGGTCTTTCCCTTTGGTGGGAAAGGCGTATAGCTTGGTCCGAGACCTGACGGGGACGGCAATGTCGGAACGCACAGAAACGGAAAGTCGCAAGCTTTTAGGGCGATTGCGCGATGCAATGGCGCGCGACGAAGCGGGTCAGGAACGGCTCGACAAGATCACGCATCTGATTGGCGACAGCATGGGCACGGAAGTGTGCTCGGTTTATTTGTTTCGCGACGAGGACACGCTTGAGTTGTGTGCGACCGAGGGTTTGGACGCTGACGCGGTGCACCAGACCCGCATGCGCATGGGCGAAGGTTTGGTGGGCCGCGTTGCCAAAACCGGGCGGTTGATCAACACACCTAATGCGCCGGCGGAAAAAGGGTTTCGCTACATGCCTGAAACCGGCGAAGAGCGATTTTCTTCGTTTCTGGGTATTCCGATCCAGCGCTTGGGCGAAAAGCTGGGCGTGCTTGTGGTGCAATCGCGTGATGCGCGCGAGTATTCCGCAGATGAGATTTATGCGCTGGAAGTGGTGGCCATGGTCATCGCCGAAATGACCGAACTGGGCGCCTTTGTGGGCGAGGGTGCGGCCCTTTCGGCGCGCCATCAGCAGCCGGTTCAGTTGCGCGGCACCAGCGGGCAAGAGGGTGCGGCGGAAGGGCATGTCTGGCTGCACGAACCGCGTGTGGTGGTCGCAAACCCGATCGCAGATGATCCGGAAACTGAGCGTGCGCGTTTGAGCGAGGCGATCGAAGAGCTGCGGGTTGGGGTCGACAAAATGCTGGAAATGTCGCGCACCGGCGACAAGGAACAGCTGCAAGTGCTTGAAGCTTACCGGATGTTTGCCAATTCCAAAGGGTGGTTGCGGCGCATGGAGGAAGACATCAGCCGCGGGTTAAGCGCTGAAGCGGCTGTGGAAAAAGAGCAATCCCAGGCACGCGCGCGTCTTGGAGAAGTGTCGGATGCGTATTTGCGCGAAAGGCTCAGCGATCTTGATGATTTGTCCAACCGTTTGCTGCGCATCCTGACCGGGCAAGGCAGCGAAACCGGTGCTGAAATGCCGGCCGATCCGATTTTGATTGCACGCAACATTGGCCCGGGGGAACTGCTGGAATACGGCAGGTCGTTGCGCGGCATTGTGCTGGCGGAGGGGTCGGTGGGCAGCCACGCTGCCATCGTGGCCCGCGCCCTGGCGATACCGTTGTTGGTACATGCCGATCGGATCACCACCGAGGCGCTGAACGGCGATCACATCATGGTGGACGGCGATCAAGGTCTGGTGCATCTGCGGCCCGACGACACCGTTGTCAGCGCCTTTCGCGACAAGGTTGCCATGCGCGCGCAGGCGCAAGAGCGCTATACCTCGATCCGCGACAAGCCAGCCGAAACCCTGTGTGGCAAGACAATTTCAATGCACATGAATGCGGGGCTGATGGCGGATTTGCCGTCCCTTCAGGGGTCTGGCGCCGAGGGTGTCGGGCTGTTTCGTACCGAATTGCAGTTTCTGGTGCGCAATCAGATGCCCAAACGCACCGAATTGGCCGAGCTTTACGCCCGGGTTCTGGATGCGGCACAGGGCAAACGGGTGGTGTTTCGCACGCTCGATATCGGCTCGGACAAGGTGCTGCCCTATATGAAGCCGAATGACGAACCCAACCCGGCGCTGGGTTGGAGGGCGATCCGGGTGGGGCTGGACAAGCCAGGTGTGCTGCGTATGCAGCTCCAGGCCTTGTTGCGCGCATCGGCAGGGCGGCCATTGTCGGTGATGTTCCCGTTTGTGGCGCAATTGGATGAATTTCGGGCTGCGCGGGCCGAAATGGAAAAGACCATCGCGCGCGAGCAGCGGTTGGGCCATATCTTGCCGGATCAAATTGAAGTTGGCGCGATGCTGGAAACACCGTCGCTGGCCTTTGCACCGCAAAAATTCTTTGATGAGGTCGAATTTTTGTCCATCGGTGGCAATGATCTCAAGCAGTTTTTCTTTGCGGCTGACCGTGAAAACGAGCGTGTGCGCCGCCGTTATGATACGCTAAATGTCAGCTTTCTCAGTCTGATAGAGCGCATAGTTGAGAGATGTGCGATCTCGGGAACGCCGTTGTCGTTTTGCGGTGAAGACGCCGGGCGCCCGGTCGAAGCGTTGTGCCTGGCGGCTATTGGGATCGGCTCGCTGTCGATGCGTCCGGCCTCGATCGGACCCGTCAAAAGCCTGTTGCGCAAATCCAACCTGGATGACGTGCGCAAGATCATCGCCGACACACGTCATCGCGGCGATCAGTCGGTTCGCCCGGCCGTGATGGAGTGGTTGCGCACTCAGGGTTGACGCGCGCTCATTTGTCCTGTGGAAAAGTTTTG
>JBGCDD010000113.1:0-18300 GCA_045105075.1 Sedimentitalea sp.
GGATGTCGGGCGCACGTATGGTCGGTCATGCGTTGATCGAGGGCAAACGCCGCGGTGTCAAATACGTGGTGTGCACCATGTGTGTGGGTGGCGGCATGGGCGCTGCAGGATTATTTGAGGTGCTCTGAACAGGGATTGGGGGCTTTGCCCCCGTCCTTTCAGGACTCCCCCAGGATATTTTTGGCAAGAGGAAGACACATGCAACAGTTTTTGTGGAGCTGGACATGAGCCGCCCGGAGTTGCCTGCGGCACTTCAAGGGTTGCGCTTGCCTTTGGTGGCGGCCCCATTGTTCATCATTTCGGTGCCTGAATTGGTCATTGCACAGTGTAAGGCGGGCATTGTCGGTTCGTTTCCGGCGTTGAATGCGCGTGAGGGCGAGGGTGAGCCGCCTTTGCTGGAGGCGTGGCTGACGCAAATCACTGAGGAGTTGGACCGCTACAATCAGGCCAACCCAGACCGGCCCGCGGCACCCTTTGCGGTGAACCAGATTGTGCATCGTTCCAACGCGCGGCTGGAACGGGATCTGGAGATTTGTGTGCGCCACAAAGTGCCGATCTGGATCACCAGTTTGGGGGCACGGGTTGAGGTAAACGAGGCGGCGCATTCTTGTGGTGGTATTGTTTTGCACGACGTGATCAACAATACTTTTGCCAAAAAAGCAGTGGCCAAAGGGGCGGATGGTCTGGTGGCCGTCGCCGCAGGGGCCGGTGGGCATGCCGGGGCGCAGTCTCCGTTTGCGTTGATCCGGGAAATTCGCGAGTGGTTTGAGGGGCCGTTGTTGTTGTCGGGTGCCATTGCCACGGGCGAGTCGTTGTTGGCGGCGCGCGCGATGGGGGCGGATTTCGGTTACGCAGGGACTCCGTTTATTGCCACGCACGAGGCCAATGCGCAGGCGGACTATAAGAACATGATTGTTGAAAGCGGCGCGGAAGATATTGTGTATTCTTCTTTGTTCACAGGTGTTTGGGGCAATTACTTGCGCGGTTCAGTCGAGGCGGCGGGGATGGATCCGGATAATTTGCCCACGGCCGATGCGTCTTCGATGAATTTCTCACAAGGATCGTCCAAACCAAAAGCCTGGAAGACGATTTGGGGATCGGGGCAGGGCATTGGTGCGGTCAAATCGGTCGGTCCTGTGGCTGATCTGGTGGATCGGATTGATGCGGAATACCGCGCAGCCGGCGCACGTTTGGCACAGGACTTTGCTGACTGATGGGAGAGCTGGTTGTTGTGCGCCACGGTCAGGCCTCTTTTGGGGCGGACAATTACGACAAATTGTCGGATCTGGGGCATGAGCAGGCGCATTTGGCGGGCGAGGTCTTGCGCGCAACGGGCTGGGAGCCTGACCGTTTGGTGACGGGCACTCTGGTGCGTCAGCGCGAGACGATGGCTTCGATGGGGTATAAAAGTACCGCAGACAGCCATGCGGGGTTCAATGAGTACGACTTTCACGATCTGCTGCGGGCGCGGTTTGGCGGCGATGTGCCGATTGATGTGATGCAGGACCGCAAGACGCATTTTCGCACTCTGCGTGAGACGATTTATGACTGGCAGGCCGGTGGTTTGCCGGATGCGCGCGAAAGCTGGGCCGAGTTTGTGACCCGCACCGAAGCTGCGCGCAGCTTTGCCATTGATAGCGCAGCGGAAAAGGTGCTGGTTGTCAGCTCGGGTGGGGTGATCGGGCAACTGGTTGCCGCCAGCCTTGGCGCCTTGCCCAAACAGATGATGACGCTGAACTTGCAAGTGAAAAACACCAGCATCACGCGGTTTATCTTTTCCAAACGCGCGTTTTTCCTGCATGAGTTTAACGCAACACCGCATTTGGCCGCAAAGGACCGCGCCCATTTGCTGAGTTACAGTTAGGGGAGGCCTGGGATGTCGCAGGACACGCAAACGCTGGATCTGGACGCCGTTGGCGCCTATCTGAGCGCGCATTTACCCGGGTTCGAGGGCCCGATCGAGGCAGAAAAGTTTGATGTGGGCCAATCCAATCCCACGTTTTTGCTGCGCACACCGGGGCATAATTATGTGCTGCGGCGCAAACCTCCGGGGGTTTTGCTGAAATCAGCGCATGCGGTAGACCGCGAATTTCGCGTTCAAAGTGCGCTGGCGGGGTCAAATGTGCCGGTCGCGAAGATGCATTTGCTGTGTGAAGATGACGATGTGATTGGGTCGATGTTTTACATCATGGACCACGTGGCCGGGCGCAATTTTCGCGAACCGACCATGGAGGGCGTCAGCAACGCCGATCGCGGCGCAGTGATTGATGATATGAACCAGGTGCTGGCCAATCTGCATATGGTGGACATCGACGCGGTGGGGTTGGGCGATTTTGGCCCGCCCGGAAATTACTTCGAGCGTCAGTTGGGGCGGTGGTCGAAACAGTATCGCGCCAGCGAAACCGAAAAAGTGCCGGCGATGGACCGGCTGATGGACGCGCTGGCCGAACGCTTGCCCGCCGATGATGGGCAGCGCACGCTGGTGCACGGCGATTACCGCATCGACAACATGATCCATCAGGCGGATGGCACGAAATGTCTGGCGGTTCTGGATTGGGAGCTGAGCACCACGGGGCACCCTTACGCGGATTTGGCTTCGGTGATCATGCAATGGCAAATGCCGGCCGGGCACGAGGGGCGTGGGTTGGCCGGGATTGACCGCGCGGCTTTGGGGTTGCCCAGTGACGATGCGTTCATCGCGCAATATTGCGAACGTCGCGGGCTGACGGGCATTGATGATTTTGGCTTCTACCTGTCATTTTGCTTTTTCCGCATGACGGGGATTATTCAGGGGGTTTTGAAACGTGCGTTGGATGGCAATGCCTCGAACCCCGAGCGTGCGATGAAGGTGGGGGCTTATGTGCCGGTGTTCGCCCAGCACGGGCTTGATGCACTGGGTGAGGGCTGAGGCCGCGCCCATGTCGGACCCAGAATTCAAAGCGCATCCGGACGAGGCCAAGGACCGAAATTTCATCACGGCGTTGGCGCGGGGTCTGGATGTGCTGCGCTGTTTCCGACCCAACGAGATCGAGCTGACCAACACCGATTTTGCCGAGCGTACAGGCCTGCCCAAACCCACGGTGTCGCGGTTGACCCATACCCTTTGCAAGTTGGACTATCTGGTGGCGGATGCGCGCACGGGCACCTATCGGCTTGGTGCGGGTGTGCTTGAACTGGGATTTGGCGTGCTGTCGGGCATGGACATCACCGAGCGCGCGACAGATCCGATGCGGGAGCTGCGCAATGGGCCGAACTCTTATATCACCTGCGCTTTGGGCGAACGTCACCGGCTGGAGGTGGTGTACCTGAACGTGCAGCGTTCGCGTGAAGATGTGGCGCTGACGATGCGTGTTGGATCGCGATTGCCGTTGTTTGACAGTGCGATGGGGCGTTCGATTCTGGTGGCTTTGCCCGATGATCAGCGCGAGGCCGCCTTTGCGCTTGCCGATCAGCAGGCGCCAGAAACACGCAGTGAGCGGCGCGCCAGTTATCAGCATGCGGTGACAGAATACGAAGCGCACGGCTATTGTTCGGGCTATGGCCATTGGCGGCGCGACGTTAACGGAATTTCGGCGCCGGTGTTTTCGCTGAACGGCAATCGGGTCTATGGATTGAACGTGGGTGGGCCGTCTTTTCACGTCAAACGCAAACAGCTTGAAACGCAATATGCCAAGCCGTTGATAGCCGCGGCACAGGCGCTGAGTTTCCGCGCAGCACCGGATGCCGGACGCTGAGGCGAGAATCAAATTTGCAAAACCGGGTTCTGCACAGCGAAACGCAACTCCAGAGTGTTGATCACAATGCGTTTTGGTGTGAGTCTCAAAAATGACGTAAGGTTATAGAAACGGGTGTCCCGGGGGCATTGCAACTCTGAGATCAGAGAGCAGCCGTAAAGCTGCGTCGGCCGTTGTATCGGCGTGTTGGGTGATTTCGGTGCAGAATTGAAATTAGTGTATTAAAAATAATAATTTACAAGCTGAACTTAAAGTTCAAAACTTGTGCATTCAGCGCGATCTGAAAATCACCGCTGGACAGCAGCGCATTTGTTAAAGCATGCGTTAACAATTGAACACATCTGCGGTTGACGATGTCGGCCAAGGGGTTGCCGCAGTGCTTGACTTTGGTGCGGTATGTGCAAGGCTTTGGTCACGCTCGTCACCAAAAATGCACCAAGCATGCCGGGCTCTGTGTTAGGGAGGAAATCATATGCGCAGCACGACCAAGTTTGGACTTGGGGCTGCACTCGCGTTTTCGCTGAGTGCAACGGCCTCGTTTGCCGAAGATATCAAAATCGCCTTTATTGACCCGCTGAGCGGACCTTTTGCCAGCACTGGCACCAACGGTCTGCACCAGTTCCAGTTCGCGGCTGACTATCTGATCAATCAGAACGGCGGTGTTCTGGGCGGCAAGACTTTCGAAATCGTCGCCTTTGACAACAAGATCAGCCCCAAAGAATCGCTGATCCAGTTGCAGGTCGCCATCGACCAGGGCATTCGGTTTATCGCGCAGGGCAACAGCTCGGGCGTGGCAAACGCGATCACCGATGCTGTCAACAAACACAACCGTCGCAACCCCGATGACCGTGTTCTGTTCCTGAACTACGCGGCTGTTGATCCGGCGTTGACCAACGACAAGTGCAACTTCTGGCACTTCCGGTTTGACGCCAACGCCGACATCAAGATGGACGCAATGACGGACTCGATTGCCGCCAGCTCGGACATCAAGAAAGTCTATATCATCGGCCAGGACTATAGCTTTGGTAAGGCCGTTGCGGCCGCTGCCGTGCGCTTCCTGACGGAAAAGCGTCCTGACATCGAAATCGTGGGCAACGAACTGCACCCGATCGGCAAAGTGAAAGACTTCACGCCTTATTCGCGCAAAATCGTGAATTCCGGCGCGCAGGCTGTGATCACCGGCAACTGGGGCGCAGACATGCTGGGCCTTGGTAAATCCATCGTTGAAAACGGCTATACTGGCCCGATTTACACCTACTACGCTGCAGGCTCCGGCATCACAGCAGCCTTTGGTGAAACCGGCAAGGGCGTGATCCGCCTGGTCGGCGAAGGTCAGATCAACCCGCCCGTCAGCGACGAAGCTTCGGCGTATTACAACGCCTACAAAGCCAAGTTCCCCGATGGCAACATCGATCAGGGCCGGATCACCAATGTGATCGGCATGCTGGCACAAGCCATTGATGGCGCGGGCACAGCCGATGACGTCGTCAAGATTGCTTATGAGCTTGAGGGCATGGAATACCAGTCGATCTGGGGCTCCAAGGTCATGATGCGTGAAAACGATCACCAGGCCATTCAGAACGTCCACATTCAGGAACACACAGACGTTGATGTGCCGTTCCCCTATGATGGATCGCCTTATGGTATCAAGGTCATCAAGACCGTCGACATGGCCTCGGCTGACTCGGCGTCGACCTGCAAAATGAAGCGTCCATAACCAACGCTCAGAGGTCTGTGCCCTTGCCGGGCGCAGACCTTTTTTATTTCTGAACACTACAACCCTTCAGGGGGGACCTATGGAGCTTATCCTCGTCAATATCATTGACGGGCTGGTGACCGGACTTTTGCTGTTTATGCTGTCCGCTGGCCTGACCCTTATTTTCTCAATGATGGGTGTGTTGAACTTCGCCCATGCCAGCTTTTACATGCTGGGTGCTTACTTCGCCTATCAGATCAGCCTCGCGCTGGGGTTCTGGGTGGCGTTGTTGATTGCGCCCATTGTGGTTGGCGTCGCCGGCGCCGGAGTTGAGCGATACGGGCTGCGCCGCGTCCACCAATATGGCCACGTGCCCGAGCTGATCTTCACCTTTGGATTGGCGTTGCTGATCGAAGAGCTGGTGCAGTTCATCTGGGGCAAGAACCAGATGCCCTTTGAGACCCCTGAGGTGCTGCAATTCACCGCCTTTGCCATCGCTGGAAACTCGATCCCTGCTTACAAGATTTTCATGATCTTTATCTCGGTCGCGATTTTTATTGGGTTGCTTTATGTGCTGACACGCACGCGGGTTGGCATGATCATTCAGGCGGCGCTGAGCTATCCCAAAACCGTCGAGGCGCTGGGGCACAATGTGCCGCTGGTGTTTATGGGTGTGTTTGGCGTGGGCACCGCGCTGGCCGGTGTGGCCGGTGTGATCGCAGGGCCGGTGCTGGGCACCTTCCCGGGCATGGCCTTTGTGCTTGGCTCGATCGTGTTTGTGACCATCGTGATTGGCGGGCTTGGCTCGCTCTGGGGGGCGCTGGTGGCGTCGCTGTTGATCGGCTGGATCACCACATTTGCCAAATCCTATAACATCCGCATGTCTGATATCCTCAACGGGATCGGCATCCGCACCCCTGAGAACCTTGATGAAAGCGTTTGGCGTGATCTCTGGACTGTCACCAGTCCGCAGATTGCTGACATTCTACCCTATATCCTGATGGTTCTTATCCTTGTGTTCCGGCCCTATGGCCTGCTCGGAAAGCGTGACGCATGAGTGATCAACTGACAACCGACCCGTCAAAGCCCGCGCAGCGTATGCGCTCGGGCTCCATGACCCTTTCGGCCACACCTTGGATTGTCTCCTTCGTTGTTTTGATGTTGCTGCCGTTTGTGTTCACAAACAATTCCGCAATCACCATCATGAACCAGATGTCGATTACCATCATCTTTGCGCTCGCCTACAATATGTTGCTGGGCCAGGGCGGCATGCTGTCCTTTGGCCACGCTGTCTATATGGGCGCCGGCGGGTTCATGTGTATGCACATCATGAACTATGTCGAAGACTATGGTATTGCGCTACCTTTGCCGGTGCTGCCGCTGTTTGGCGGGCTGTTCGGTCTTGGTCTTGCCACGATCATCGGATCGTTTTCCACGCGCAAGGCGGGCACAGTGTTCGCGATGATCAGCCTTGGTGTGGGCGAATTGATCGCCGCCTGTTCGGTGATCATCGTGGCCTTCTTTGGCGGCGAAGAAGGCATCAGCGGCGACCGCACCTTTGGTCTGCCGTTCTTTGGCGTAGAGTTCCTGCAGCAGATCGAGGTCTACTATTTGATCGCCTTCTGGCTGCTGCTGTCGGCCTTGTTGATGTACCTGTTTTCGCGCACGCCCGTGGGCCGGATGGCCAATGCGGTGCGCGACAACCCGGAACGGGGCGAGTTCCTGGGCTATTCCGCGCGCTGGGTGCGGTTCTACAGCTTCTGTGCATCGGGCTTTTTCTGCGGTGTTGCCGGCGGTTTGTTCGCGATCAACTACGAGATCCTGACCGAAGAAAACCTCAACCTGACAACATCGGGCACCATCCTTTTGGTGACGTTCCTGGGCGGTGTGGGCTTTTTCTTTGGCCCGATCATCGGCGCTGTTGTGTTCACGCTGGTGCAGACCGTTCTGAGCCTTGAGACCGAGCTGTGGGCATTCTATGCTGGCACCTTGTTTGTGGCCACGGTGATGTTCTTCCCTGGCGGATTGGCCGGTTTGATCATGATGCATGTGCCCTCGATCCAAAGGGGCAGGGCCGGGCGACTTGTGGTGCCCTACATCAAAACCTTGATACCCGGTTTGATCGGCATTCTGGGCGCCTGTTGTCTGGTCGAAATGATCTTTCATCTGCGCCATGGCTCAACCGGCGATCACGACATGACCTTGTTCTGGACCACCTTTGACAGTCACACGATCCTGCCTTGGGCGGTGGTCATCGCGATCACGAGCGTTGGTTTCTGGCTGATGTCGCGCTCGCGGTCTGAAATGGTCGAAGCCTGGCATGATGCTAACGCAATTCCGGGAGCAGGCTCATGAACATGCAATCACAAACGGGCCTGACCCCGGCGCTGGAGCTGCGTGAATTGCGCAAAAGCTTTGGCAAGACCGAGATCATCCGCGGCGTTGATCTGGCCATTGGCAAAGGCGAACGCCACGCGGTGATCGGCCCCAACGGCGCGGGCAAGTCCACGCTGTTCAACCTGATCACCGGGCGTTTTCCGTCAACCAGCGGCTCCGTGCATCTGCACGGCGAAGATCTGGCGGGCCTCGCGCCATTCCAGATCAACCGAAAGGGGCTGTCGCGCAGCTTTCAGATCACCAACATTTTCCCGGCAATGACGGTGTTTGAAAACGTGCGCTGCTCGCTGTTGTGGTCGCAGGGCTACAAATATTCGTTCTGGAACATGGTCAGCCGGTCGCAGGACCTGACCGACGGCGCCGATGCAATTCTGGAACAGATCAACCTGACCGCGCGGCGCAACCTGCCTGCGGGCGTGTTGTCTTATGCCGAACAGCGCGCGCTGGAGATCGGGATCACCATTGCCGGGGGGGCTGACGTGATCATGCTCGACGAACCCACCGCCGGGATGAGCCATTCTGAAACCGATTATATCGTGGATCTGATCCGGCAGGTGACTGAAAACAAGACGCTGATCATGGTGGAACATGACATGGGCGTGGTGTTTGGCCTGGCCGATTACATCTCGGTTCTGGTTTACGGTGAAATCATCGCCACAGGCCGCCCCGAAGAGGTGCGCGGCAATCCGAAGGTGCAAGAGGCCTATCTTGGCGCCGCATTGGAGGAAGAGCACTAGATGCTGGAAGTCAACGATCTGCACGCCTTTTATGGCAAATCCCACATCCTTCAGGGCGTGAACATGAGCATCCAAGAGGGTGAAATTGTTGCCCTTTTGGGGCGCAACGGGGTTGGACGCTCGACCACTTGCAAATCCATTATGGGCGAGGTTGAACCACAAGGTTCGGTCATGTTCAAAGGCCAGGAAATCGCTGGCAAGAAGGCGTTTGAAATCGCCAATCTGGGTCTCGGATATGTGCCTGAAAACCGAGATGTGTTTCCCGGTCTGACCACCCGCCAAAACCTTATTTTGGGTCTGAAACCGGGCCAGAAAGACGGGGTTGGCCGCTGGTCGATGCAGAACATGTTCGACATGTTCGAAAACCTTGATCGGCGCGCCGATGTCGAGGCCTCGGTGCTGTCAGGCGGGGAGCAGCAGATGCTGACCATGTGCCGCACACTGATGGGCGACCCGGATTTCATCATGATCGACGAGCCAACCGAGGGCCTGTCGCCGCAGATGACCCAAAAGGTGGCTGAATTGCTGCAAGAAATTGCCAAGCGCGGCATTGCGACATTGTTGGTGGAACAAAAGCTGTCCATCGCGATGGATATCGCTGACCGGGTCTATGTGATGGGCCACGGCAAGGTGGTGTTTGAGGGCACGCCAGACGAACTGCGCAACCGCGAAGACGTCCGCAAGGAATGGCTTGAGGTGTGACCACCGTCTCGGAAACGCTCCAGTGGAGCGTTTCAGGTGGTCACGGGCGGAGCCCAATCGTGTCCGGAAAACGCTCCAGCGAGGCGTCTATGGTACGCAGTTCATTCTTGCGCCAAACGCCACTCGAGGTCTGCAAGGGAATCCTTGCCGTAAAACATTTCGTCGCCCAAAAACACAGTTGGCGCACCAAACACGCCGCGCGCCACAGCGGTTTCAGTATTGGCGATCAAACCCGCTTTGATATCAGGGGTTTGCGTGGCCGAGATAATGTCGTTTGCAGGCAGATCAGCAGCGTCGAGAACTGCGCCGATTACATTAGGGTCGTCCATCTTTTGGCCATGCACCCACATCGCATCAAAAACGGTGTCCAAGTATCTGGTTTCCCATGGTTTTCCCTGCGCATATACCGCGCCGCGCATGACGCCGATGGTCATCACAGGAAAATGTGGGTTCATTTGAAAGGCCAGCCCGTGGCGTTCAACAAAGCGCATCATTTCAAGGCGTTGGTAGGCTAACTTACCAGGAACGTTGGCAAAGGCCATCATCGGGCTTTGGTTGTTGGTGGCTTTGAAAACCCCGCCCAGCAACATCGCGTGATAGGTCAGCTTTGCCTGATAGCGCGCTGCAATCGATGGCAAAACCTTGTGCATCAAATAGGCGTTTGGGCTGCCAAAGTCATAGAAAAAGGCGATATCAGCCATCACCAAGTCTCCGCAAAGGGGCGCAGGTCCATCTCGAATGTCCAGGCATCGCGGGTCTGGTTGTACAAGGTCCAATAGGCTTCCGCCACGGAATTGGGGTTCATCAACGTGTCTTCGGGCATGTCATCGGGATCGTGCCCGGCTTGCCGCATACGGTCGCGCACAAAGGCTGTGTCGACCCCGGCATCAATCACCAGATGCGCAACGTGGATGTTTTGCGGCCCAAGTTCCTTGGCCATGGATTGCGCCAGCGCGCGCAAACCCGCCTTGCCAGCCGCGAACGCGCTGTACCCCGTGGTGCCGCGCATCGACGCCGACGCCCCGGTGAAAAAGATGCAGCCCCGGCCACGAGGAACCATGTAGCGCGCGGCTTCACGCCCCGAAAAGAACCCGGCAAAACAGGCCATTTCCCAGACTTTGCGAAACACCCGCGCGGTTGTTTCGAGGATCGGAAAGCGCACATTGCCGCCAACATTGAAAATCAAAACCTCGATTGGGCCCACTTCGGCTTCGACGCGGGCAAAGATGTCGGCGGTGCTGTCTTCGTCGCGCGCGTCCATTGTGTAACCATGCGCAGTGCCGCCAGCGGCTTCGATTTCGCCAATCAAGGGGGCCAATTTGTCGCCGTTGCGCCGCCCCAAACACACGGTGAAACCACCGGCCGCGAACCGTTTGGCGATGGCCGCGCCGATGTAGTCGCCAGCGCCGACGATCAACGCGACCGGCGCGCTCATAGGTTTGACGCTTTTTGAAAGGCGGGGCGGGCCTCCAGCCGTTCCACATAGGCGGGCAAATTGGGCTTGTCGGACAAATCAGCGTTGAACCGCGCCGCCATGATCACGGCATGCCCGGTCATGATATCAGCACCCGAGAAGTCACCCGCCAGATAGTCGCGCCCGTCCAGATGCGCGTTCACTGCATGCAACATCTGACCCAGCAATTTGGTGGCGCGCTTGGCGTGAACCTCACTGCGCCGATCGGGGGGGAGCAGAATGGTTTCGACCACAACCGTGTTCATCGGCGGCATGATCATGCCTTCGCAATAGTGCAACCATTGCAAATAAACGGGAAAATCGGGCGATGTCACATCGGGTTGCAGCCGCCCGTCACCATAGCGCGCCAAAATGTATTGTAAGATGGCGCCGGATTCAAACAATGTCACATCGCCGTCTTCCAGGGCCGGCACCCGGCCCATCGGATGCACAGCCGTGTATTCGGGCGCGCGCATGGCCCGGTCGCCCAGCTCAAAACGCACAGTGTCATAGGCCAGGCCCAGCTCTTCCAACAGCCATGCCACGCGCACAGCGCGGCTGTTGGGTGCAAAATACAACTTCATCAATGTCCCCCCAATGGCGCCGGTTTGACATTTGGGGCGCCTTGTCGGGGAAAGAAACGTCAAGTTATGAAGGGTGTCAACACGGCTGCACCAAAGGCGACAAATCGTTGGGAGACGAGGCGGCGAAATCGCTGGGCGTTGCGCGCGAAACCTGTGAACATGTCACAGCGCCCAATCTTGTGTGCACGCCATGTGCAGTACCGATGGACGCGCGCCGTTTGCTGGCTCATATTCATCCAGACTTTGCCCGGCAACGGGTCGACATTTCCCGAAAGGATCGCGGATGAGCAGCGGATTCACATGTGAAACGGATCAAAAGGGTGTGGTGCAGCTCGAGCTATCGCGCGCGCCCGTCAATGCATTGTCGGCGCAGATGTTGATGTCATTGGCGCAACGCTTGGACGACATGGCCAGCGACACCAACGTGCGCGGCGTCGTTTTATCAAGTGCGTTCAAGGTGTTTTCGGCTGGTCTTGATCTGAAAGAGGCGCAAGATTTCGACCTGGAACAGCAACATGCCATCGTGCGGGGGCTCAACGAAGGCTTTCTGGCGCTGTTTCGATTTCCAAAGCCGGTGGTCGTTGCCATTGACGGCGCCGCCATTGCGGGGGGGCTGTTTTTTGTGCTGGCCAGCGATTACCGCATCGCCACGTCGCGCGCTCAGTTGGGTTTGGCCGAGGTCCGTGTTGGCGCAGATTTCCCGGTTGGACCGCTTGAGATTGCGCGCGACACGCTGGATCCAAACGCGCTGCGCCGCCTGATGCTGACGGGGCAGCCGATGAAGGCGGATCAGGCGCTGACTGCGGGTATTCTGGACGAACTTTGCGACGCCTCCGACCTAAAAGAGCGCGCCACAAAGGCCGCGCACACCATGGCGAAAAGCCCGCAAGGCACTTTTGCGTCGGTCAAACAGCAAATCAGGGGCAGCACAATAACGCGGATCGAGGCCGCGATAGCCGCTGGGGCAAACGCGCCAGAGGGCGGTTGGTTCACCTCTGAAACCCGCGCGGCGATGCAACGCATGGTGGGTTGAGCATGAGCGACACAGACCTGATTGTCCGCCGCGACGGCCCGATTGCCGAGCTGGTCCTGAACCGGCCCGCGGCGATGAATGCGTTGAACCGCGATTTGATAACAGCGCTCATTGATACCGTGAGTGATCTTGCCAATGACACGGAGCTGCGCGCTATCATTCTGACCGGCAACGGGCGGGCCTTTTGCGCGGGCGTCGACCTTAAGGAACTGGCGCAAAGCACTGATGTCAAAGAAAACCTGACATGGACCGGGCCAACCAGCCTGTTTGACGTTATGCGCGCCAGCCCGCATCCGATCATCTGTGCGGTCAATGGTTTTGCGGTGACCGGTGGGCTGGAATTGGCGCTGATGGGGGATTTTTTGATCGCGGCGCAAAGCGCGCGGTTTGCTGACACGCATGCGCGGGTCGGGATCACGCCGTCTTGGGGGATGACCCAGATCCTGCCGCGTTTGATCGGGCTGAACCGAGCGCGCCAGATGAGCCTGACCGGCGAATTCGTCGAAGCACAAACGGCTCTGGCCTGGGGGCTGGTCAACGAGGTGCACCCTTTGGAGGGGCTGTTGCCGCGCGCCCGTGCCCTGGCAACTCAGATTGCGGAAACCGATCGTGACACCATGATCAAGATCCGTACATTGATGGCCGACAGTGCCGAGCTTTTGCTTGGCGACGGTTTGACGCGCGAGGTCGGGGTTTTTGGCGACCATATCGGCAAAGTCACCCCGGAAGAGGTAGACCGCAACCGCGCCCGTGTGACAGACAGAGGGCGAACAATGACCCGCCGGGGATGAGCGGGCGCAACACAACCAGGGGATCTGAATGCCAAATGTGACGCACGGATTTGACACCGCACGGCTTGACCGTATCGGCGCGTGGATGCAACGTTATGTCGATGAACGCAAATACCCCGGTTCGTCGGTTTTGATCCATCGCGGCGACAGCGAGGTCTATTTCCACGCCGCAGGGTGGCGTGATGTGGAAAACAACCTGTTGTTTCAGAGCGATACGGTGGCACGCATTTATTCGATGACCAAGCCTGTGACATCGGTCGCCTTGATGATGCTGGCCGAGTTGGGGCTGTTTCAACTCGAAGCACCTGTTTCTGAATTTATCCCTGAATTCAATAATATGCAGGCTCTTGTTAAAGGCGCAACGGCGATTGATCAGGTCGAAGCGTCACGTGCGCCGACATTGCGCCAACTGCTGACCCACACCTCCGGGTTGAGCTATCCGTTCAACCCTGGTGTCTTGCCGCAGGAAATGGAAGCCCAGGACATTTTGTTCCGCCCAAATCATGGGCCCCTGGCGGAAATGGTGGTTAAAGCTGCTGAGTTGCCGTTGGCTTTTCAACCCGGCAGTCGTTGGGAATATTCCATTGGAATCGATATCTTGGGGCGCGTTGTTGAAGTGGTTTCGGGTCTGTCACTGGAGGCGTTTTTCAAGGATCAGATCTTTGAACCGCTGGGCATGACGCAGACTGGCTTTTCGGTGCCCAAAGACACCGGAGATCGCTTTGCTTCGCTTTACACACCTTTGGCGGGCGACGCGATGGCGTTGAATGCAACGCAGGAAAAAGACGACACATTGCGCCGGGTGGACCGGGCCGGCAAATCCCCCTTTGAGGCTGCAACAATGGCGTCGGGCGGAGGTGGTCTGGTTGGCACGATCGATGATTATATGACGTTTTCCAATATGTTGCGACGCGGAGGTGACACGCCAAATGGCCGGTTGCTCAGCCCGAACACGTTGAAATTCATGATGCGCAACCACCTGCCGGGCGACATTGCCTCGATGGGACCGGCCAGCTTCGCCGAACAGCCAATGGAGGGCATGGGTTTTGGTTTAGGCGGCGCGGTGGTGTTGGATCCAGGCCGCGTGGGTGCGGCGGGCAACACTGGTGATTTCAGCTGGGGTGGAATGGCATCGACCTTCTTTTGGATTGATCCGGTGATGGATCTGTCGGTGGTGTTTTTCACCCAATTGTCGCCGTCAAGCTCGTATCCGGCCCGCGCTGAACTCAAGGCGCTGGTGCACGGCGCGTTGTTGGCATGAGCGAGGCACGCCCGATCCTTTGGACCCCGCCGCCCGCGCGCGCGCAAGCCAGTACTATGGCGCAATACATGCGATTCCTCAGTGAAAACAAAGGGTTGAAATTCGAAGCTTACGCCGATTTATGGGCTTGGAGCGTTCAGGATCTTGACGGGTTCTGGCAATCGATCTGGGACTTCTTTGATCTGCGCGCAGCCACGCCGCACACCGCAGTTTTGCAGCACCGCGCTTTGCCCGGCGCGGTCTGGTTCCCTGGTGCGACACTGAACTTTGCCGATCAGATCTTGCGCCAGGGCGAAAAAACACCTGATGCGCTGGCGCTTGTTGTTCAATCCGAAACCTTTGAGCGGCGCGCGCTGACCTGGGCTGAATTGCGCGCGCAAGTGGCCAGTGCCGCGGCACGGTTTCAAGCGATGGGGATCGGGCAGGGCGACCGGGTTGTTGCCGTATTGCCCAACACAGAAACCGCAATCATCGCCTGCCTCGCAGCCACAAGTTTGGGGGCGATCTGGTCGTTGTGCGCCCCGGATATGGGCCATGTCGCTATCCTGGACCGGTTCCGCCAAATCGAGCCCAAGCTGTTGATTTCCCAAGACGGTTATGTGCACGGCGGCAAAATGATCAGCCGACGCGATGTGCTGGATACGATCATTGCTGGCCTGCCCAGTCTTGAAAACGTGGCGATGGTTTGCGTGGCCGACAGCATCCGCGACGACGAAACAGATTGGCACAGCCTGACCCAAGACGACATCCCTTTCCAACCCACTCAGGTGCCGTTCGAGCATCCGCTATGGGTGGTCTATTCCTCGGGCACCACGGGCAATCCCAAGCCAATTGTGCACGGTCATGGCGGCGTGTTGATCGAAAGCGCCAAACAGACCTTGCATCAGGATCTGACGTCAAAGGATCGGTTCAGTTGGCTGACCTCGTCGGGTTGGATCATGTGGAATGCGCAGTTCATGGCGATGGGTCAGGGCGCCAGCGTGGCGATGTTTGACGGCGCGCCCAACCACCCGGATCTGAATGTGGTGTGGGAGTTTGTGGCACGTGAACAGGTCACCTATTTTGGTGTCGGCGCGGCCTTTGTCACCACTTGTGCCAAGGCCGGGGTAACGCCGTCGCAATTTGATCTCAGCCACTTGCGCTCGATGGGGGCGACGGGATCGCCGCTGACGGAAGATGGCTATGACTGGGTCTACAGCGCGGTCAAATCCGATCTTTGGCTGGCGCCGATCTCGGGCGGAACCGATCTGTGCGGCGCATTTGTTGGCGGCCATCCGATGTTGCCGGTCCGCGCCGGGCAGATGCAATGCCGTTTTCTGGGCAACGCGGTGCGCGCCTTTGATGAGGCAGGTTCTGATTTGATTGGTCAGGTTGGCGAGCTGGTTTGCACCGAACCCTTGCCCTCGATGCCGCTCTATTTTTGGGGCGACGAAGACGGATCGCGTCTGCACGAAAGCTACTTTGACACTTATCCCGGCATTTGGCGCCACGGTGACTGGATTGAAATCACGCAAGACGGCGGTGCAGTGATCTATGGCCGCTCTGATGCCACGATCAACCGCAAAGGCCTAAGGATGGGCAGTGCCGAGCTTTATCAGGCTGTCGAAGGGCTTGATGCGATTTTGGATTCTTTAGTGGTTGATCTTGAATTTCTGGGCCGCGACAGTTTTATGCCGCTGTTTGTGGTGCTCGGCCCCGGCCAGGTGCTGGATGACGCGCTAAAGGAGCAAATCAACCAAGCGATCCGCACAGCTGTTTCTGCGCGTTTTGTGCCAAATGAAATCGTTCAGATCGGCGAAGTGCCGCGTACTTTGTCGGGCAAAAAGCTGGAAGTTCCGGTCAAAAAACTGTTGCTCGGCGGTGATCCAGACCGGGTTGTGAATCGGGATTCAATGATCAATCCCGACAGTTTCGATGCCTTTATTGCCTATGAGAAAAACATGAAGAAAGCCGAGTAAATGACTGATGTTGCTATGGAACTTCTTGATCTTTTGGATATCGAACAGCTTGAGGTGGATCTGTTTCGCGGCATCGGATCCGGCGGCGAAACCACCACACGCATTTTTGGCGGCCATGTGATTGCTCAGGCCCTGGCGGCTGCCTATCACACTGTGCCGGATCGATTGTGCCATTCGCTGCACGCCTATTTCATTCGCCCCGGTGATCCGGCGATTCCGGTGATCTATCAGGTGGATCGCGCCCGCGATGGCGGCAGCTTTACCACCCGCCGCGTTGTCGCGATTCAGCACGGCAAACAAATCCTGAACCTCTCTGCCTCTTTTCATATCGACGAAGAAGGCTGGAATTATCAACACCCGATGCCCAAGGTCGATGGCCCGGACGGTCTGCAAAACCGAGCCGAACAAAGGGCGGACTATGCCGAGCAAGTGCCCGAACCCCTGCGCCCGGACTTTCTGCGCCCGCGCCCGATTGAAATCCGCGAGGTCGCGCCACGTGATTTACTGAACCCGGTGCCGGTTGATGACGTGAACCACCTGTGGTTCCGCATGGAGCATGCCAAAGACGCCAGCCCGCAAATGCAGCAAATCCTGCTGGCCTATGCCTCAGACATGAACCTGCTGGGGTCATCTTTGCGCCCGCACGGGCTGACCTGGTTCAAACGCGAAGTGATGAGCGCCAGCCTCGATCACGCGATGTGGTTTCATGCCCCAATCCAGTTCGACAACTGGCATCTCTACACAATGGACAGTCCCTTCACCGGCGGTGCGCGCGGCTTCAACCGCGGTGCGATTTACGCCGCCGACGGCACACTTGTGGCCAGCACCGCCCAGGAAGGGCTGGTGCGCCCCTACAGGCCAAAGTCATGAGCGGCGGTGGGCGTTATCCCGGTTGGACTCCGGGGATCGAGCTGCGCGATGACTGGCTGGGTCTGGTCCAGGAACCCATTCTTGATCCCACCCGAGAGATCGTCGATCCACATCACCACCTCTGGGTGCACGGTGACAATGATGCCGTCTATGAACTTGATGAACTGGCCCGAGACACCAGCGCCGGTCACAATGTCGTGCAAACGATGTTCATTGAATGCCGCTCTTACTACGATCTTGCGGCGCCGCCTCATCTTCAATCCGTAGGCGAAACCCGGCAGGTCACCGCAATGGCGCAATCTGCGAAAGGCGCCAAGATCGCCGGAATCATCGCTCAAGCCGACCTGCGATTGCCGCAACTTGATGATGTACTGACCGCCCATATCGACGCGGGCCAAGGACTTGTGCGCGGCATCCGCCATTCTGGAGCCTGCGATCCTGAACCAGACCGGCTGATGATTCCCGGGCGAGGCACGCCGGGACTTTACCATGATGCCGATTTCCGCCGCGGTCTTGCCCGTCTCGGCGCGCGTGGCCTGACCTATGACACATGGCATTACCACCACCAAAACACCGACTTCATTGACCTGGCAAAAGCGGTCCCCGATACCGCACTGGTGCTTGACCACTTCGGCACGCCGCTTGGCGTAGGCCGGTTTGAGGGTCAACGAGAGGATATTTTTGATCAATGGCGGCGCGATATGGACGCCCTCAGCCAATGTCCAAACGTTCACGCCAAACTGGGTGGCTTCAACATGCCCGACAACGGCTGGCGGTGGGACCGACGCGCGCTCCCGCCCAGCTCTGACGAAATGGTTGATTCTCAAGGCAAATGGTACAATCACATGATTGGCTGTTTTGGTCCCGAACGCTGCATGTTTGAAAGCAACTTCCCGGTCGATCGCGTGTCCATCAGCTACGCAGTCCTTTGGAACGCTTTCAAAAAGATCGCAGCGCCATTTGATGATCCGGCAAAGTCAAACCTGTTTTCACAAACCGCTCGCCGGGTCTACGGCCTCTGATTCCCCTTTTCCTCTTGCCAGAAATATCCCGGGGTCTGGGGCAGAGCCCCAGGGATCTTTGG
>JBGCDD010000114.1:0-8522 GCA_045105075.1 Sedimentitalea sp.
ATGTCCTCTTCAAACACCTCTTTCCACTGGGCGGTGTTGCGCGCGCGCAGATCTGCGTCACTTGTCGGTGTGGCGTAATAAAGGTGGATGTTTTCGACCGTCCTGTCGTGCGCTTGCGGCACCAGCACGATTGCAAAAGCATGATCGCGGTGCACGCCCAGCAACACATTGGGAAACACCGAGATATATTCCGCCGCCGTGTCCCACTTTTCGCTGAGGTCCGCAAAATCGGCAAAAACCGAATTGTCGCTTTCGGATTTCAGCTGGCGATAGACCAAAGTGCCTTGGCCGGAATACTGCCCCGGTTCCTCGATGTGGTAATGATCCTCAAGTCGCGAATAGCTGTTCAACCCCGGATGCACCCAGGGCAGGTGATAGCTTTCGCAGTAATTCTCGACCGCGAGCTTCCAGTTGCAGGCCACTTCAAGCTGGAACCGGCTATCATCGCCGCCATGATACAGTGGCTGGTCAAACTCGCCCCAACGCGCGATCAAATCGGCGTTGACCTCTTCAAAAGGCGCGGCGTCGCCTGATGCGTTGATCCAAACCACGTCGCGCCAGATATGGCTGCGCACTTCAATCAGGCCCAGCAGCGCGCGATCAATTCCGGCATGGGTGTTTTGCCCCGGCCCCCCCACATGCGGCGTGCTGATCAGACGCCCATCGGTGGCATAGCACCAACTGTGATAAAGGCAGCGAATCGCGCCTTCGATCTTGCGCGGCGCATCCACCAGAATCATACCACGGTGACGGCAAGTGTTTTGGAACACGCGCACTTTGTCGCCCTTGTCGCGCACCAGCAACAGCGGCATTCCCAGAAAGGTGAGCGGGACAGCATCGCCGACCTCGGGCACATCGGCGGCCACGGCCAACCCGGCCCATTGATCGGCCAAAAGCGCGCGCTTTTCTTCGTCAAAGACGGCCGCATCAACGTAATGGGCATTGGGCAGACCCTGGGCCGTGTCGATCGGGCGACGCACAGCGGACAGATCAGACACAGGCTGGGTCATGGGAACCTCCAAAGCATTGATTGCCCAATCCGTAACGCAAACGCACGCTGGAACCCGTCAAACAACGACCGGACTTTTCTCACTGCGACAGAATTTGCCGACTCAGCGGAAGGGCTCGTCGATCTGCAACAGGTGGCGGTGGTAGGGAATCAGTTGAGAATCAGAGTAGAAGCCGGTTTTTCGCGCAGCTCCCAACACCGCAGAAGTGGACCGACCCAGATGTTCGTATACCATCCGCGTGGCCCGCGCCGCCGTGGCGCTTTCGCGCACTGTGCGGGTGACGTAGCCAACCCAAAAGTTGTTTTCAAACGAGGCGACACGCGACAAATAGTTGAACGAACAGGTCATGGCGCGCCGACGTGAGATCATCATCGCCACGCCGTCTTCCTGGCGTGTCACAAAACCGCGGAACTCGCGCGCGCGGGCGGTGTTGGCCAAACCCTGTTGCGTCATGGCGTCACGTGCCTCAAAGCCGCGCACATGGGTGTGGTTGTCTTTGCGGCTAACATACACCAATCCCACGATAAATCGCGCATCATTGACGAAACTGCGCCGTGTGAACCGGTAGAAACCACTGGGGAACAGATCTTCGGGAATCGCGTTCACCCCGTATCCGACGAAGTCCGATAACACAGGTCCGTTTAGCAAAACGCCCTGTGCGCTCAGGCTTTCCACCGGATCCAGCAAGATCCGGGCGTCCACCTCAAAGAAGTCACAAATCCGGTCAAGAACGTCCGGTCGCGGAAAGCTCTCGCCGGACAGGTACCGGTTGAATTGGGTGCGGTTGATGCCCAACTGCCGTGAAAGTTCGGATATCGACGCGTAACGCTTGGATAAAACCCTTAGGTTCGATCCAAACATGTTGCGTAATTCCGCGGGTGATCGTGTGGCTTTGGACAATATTTGGCCCAACCTTAACGTGTAATTAATATTAGTTTACAACCGTTCTGCGGGTTTCGCACCCCCATATTCGGTTCCAACCTGTGAAACTGGTGCTAGATAGCGTCACGACTGACGCTAGTAACAGTCAGGAAACTATCGCAGCCGACACAAATTGCAAGTCCAAGACGCTGAATTTGACATGTTTGATCAGGCTCAATTGCATCAAAGTTAACAAGAACTGAAGGCGGGACAGATTATGTTTGGCGTAGTACTCTGGAGCGACACAGAAGTTCAGAAAGCGGTGATCTGGTGTGAAGATCACGGCGATCTGGCTTTTTATAACCATTCGGCGGATCAGGGCGACGCTGTTGCCGAGCTTGATCCGGGCGATTGGGTGCAATTTGAGGTGACGTTGGACCGCCATATGCGGTTGGCGACAAACCCGCGACTTGTGTCCGAAGCGCTTTGCCCGGATATCGCGCGCACGCTGGACGCAGTGCGTCAGCAGGATTGCGGGCCTGCGCCAATGCGACGTGGATCAGCGCGGATAATCCCGTTTGGCCGCCCCCGCACGCAGGAACGTGTGCGTGTCGAGGCGATGATGGCACAAACCCGGGCCTAAGCGGCCCGGTTCTGGATTTATTTGGTGCTTATTCGCCGCGCAACAATGCGGCAACGCCGGTGCGGGCAATCTCGGCCAGACCCAAAGGGCGCATCAGATCGGCAAATGCGTCGATCTTCTCGGGCGCGCCGGTAATCTCAAACACAAAGCTTTCCAGGGTGCTGTCGACCACATTGGCCCGGAAAATATCCGCCAGTCGCAGAGCCTCGACACGTTTTTCGCCGCTTCCCACCACTTTCAGCATCGCCAGTTCCCGCTCAACCGAGGCGCCTTCAACGGTCAGGTCATGGACCTCGTGCACTGGCACGATACGGCCCAGCTGCGCCTTGATTTGCTCGATCACTTGCGGGGTGCCCGTCGTGACGATGGTGATGCGCGACAGGTGCCCGGTGTGATCCACCTCGGCTACGGTCAGGCTGTCGATGTTATAGCCACGCCCCGAAAACAACCCAATGACACGGGCCAATACACCGGGCTCGTTTTCGACCAGAACGGCCAGGGTGTGACGCTCTTGCACGTCGGAAAAGTTGGGCCGTAGGTTATAGGCCGAGTGCTTGTTGGCACCTTTTTTGATGGATAGAGCTGACATTTTAAGTGTCCTTCACGTAGAGCGCGCTGATGTCGGCGCTCGGGATCAATCGGGCTGGTGTTGCGCGTCGAGCGCTTTCAACACCGTCTCATTCAGGTTTTTGGATCGCAGCCGGTCACGCAAAGCGCGCCAATTGCGCGCCTGTACCGCCTTGCGACCACCGGTTGCGCGATAGTCATCGTGTTTGTCGCGTTGTGCCGCGCGCTTTTGGGCGGCATTGTCGCTGCCCCAATGCTTGGCCTTACGGCGATGTTGCAACGCCATTTGATCGGCGTTGTCTTGTGTGTCTGCGTCCAGTTGCGCCGCATCGATCCGCCGAATCCTGCGATTGGCCAACGCTTTGATCAGCGGCGCATGTTTGCGCGCCGCCTTGTCTGACCCGTTGCACGCAATTTTGCGCTGGCGAGCCAGATCGCGCGCCTTTTTCCGGCGCGGATCACGTCGCTTTTTGGACACGGGCACAGGTATCACACCAGAACCGACCCCTTGGCGTCGATGACCCCTTGGGTTTCGGCCTCGCCCAGCAGCATTTCATTGTGCGCCTTGCCCGATGGGATCATCGGAAAGCAGTTTTCGTGCTTTTCCACCAGACAATCAAAGATCACCGGACCGTCATGGGTGATCATCTCCATGATGGCGTCATCCAGATCGTCAGGGTCCTTGCACAAGATCCCTTTGGCACCAAAAGCTTCGGCCAATTTCACAAAGTCGGGCAGGGCCTCGGACCAGCTGTGCGAATAACGCTCGCCGTGCAGCAATGGCTGCCACTGGCGCACCATGCCGAGCCGCTCGTTGTTCAGAATGAACTGCTTGACGGGCAGGCGGTATTGCACGGCGGTGCCCATTTCCTGCATGTTCATCAACCACGAGGCTTCGCCGGCCACGTTGATCACCAGGGCATCTGGATGCGCCATTTGCACGCCGATCGACGCCGGGAAACCATAGCCCATGGTGCCCAGACCCCCAGATGTCATCCAGCGGTTTGGCCCTTCAAAGTTGAGGTACTGCGCGGCCCACATCTGGTGCTGGCCCACTTCGGTACAAATGTAGCGGTCGTGCTTTTTGGTCAGCTCTTCGAGCCGGGTCAGTGCGTGCTGCGGGCGGATGGTCTTGCCGGTCTGCTCAAACGCCAGACAGTCAACTTTGCGCCATTCGTCAATCTCGCGGTGCCATTTGACCACGGCCTCGACATTGGTCTTGCGCCCGCGCGACTTCCAAACCTTAAGGATGTCTTCGAGCACATGGCCCACGTCGCCCACAATCGGAATGTCGGTCTTGATCACTTTGTTGATCGAGGACGGATCGATATCGATATGCGCCTTGATCGATTTGGGGCTGAACGCGTCGATGCGCCCGGTGATGCGGTCGTCAAAACGCGCACCGATGTTGATCATCAGATCGCAGTCGTGCATCGCCATGTTGGCCTCGTACAAACCATGCATGCCCAGCATGCCGAGCCAGTTCTTGCCCGACGCCGGATAACAGCCAAGCCCCATCAGGGTCGAGGTGATCGGAAATCCTGTGGCATCCACCAATTCGCGCAGCAATTGGCTGGCCGCAGGGCCCGAATTAATCACGCCACCGCCGGTGTAAAAAACTGGCTTTTTGGCTTTTTCAATGGCGGCGACCAGTTCCGTGATCTCCTCCATGTCGCCTTTGACCTGGGGCTGATAATGCGAAGTCGACGCTTTGGGCGCGCTGTATGTGCCATTGGCGAACTGCACGTCCTTGGGAATATCCACCAGCACAGGGCCGGGGCGGCCAGCGGTGGCCACGTGGAACGCTTCGTGAATGACGCCCGACAGCTTGTCAGTGTCTTTCACCAGCCAATTGTGTTTGGTGCAAGGGCGGGTGATGCCTACGGTGTCGGCTTCCTGAAATGCGTCCGAGCCAATCATGAACGTGGGCACCTGTCCGGTCAGCACCACAATCGGGATCGAATCCATCAGCGCATCGGTGAGGCCCGTCACTGCATTGGTCGCTCCAGGCCCCGAGGTCACCAGCACCACACCGGGTTTGCCGGTGGCGCGCGCATAGCCTTCGGCGGAATGCACAGCGCCTTGTTCATGGCGCACCAGAACATGCTTGATGTCGTTTTGCTGAAAAACCTCATCATAAATCGGCAGAACAGCGCCGCCGGGGTAGCCGAATACGGTGTCCACACCCTGATCCTTGAGGGCCTGTACCACCATTTTTGCACCGGTCATTTGACGTGTCATCTGTTCACTCCATCCACGACATTCGTTGTCAATTGCACATAAAAAAGCCCCCGAATTTTCGGAGGCGCATGGGTCTTGATATGGTTTACCGTTACCGGTCCATGCGCGTTCGTTCGTTGATGACTACTAGAGGTGTCATTTTGAGAGCCGTCCTTTGTGCTGAGCGGACCTTATGTGCGCCGCAAACGGGCGTCAACCACCAAATTATCACAAAGCTTTCGCAAATCACGCAATGTGTTTGCTTATCTTGTGAATTTGGCTCTTTTTTGGTAATTATATTTCGCGATTTGAAGTTCGCAGCCCGGATCTCATCCGCCCTTGGATCGCCAAAGCACGTTTTGGCTTTGATTTGGCACTGGCTATGCCCAACACCGCGCGCCTTTTACGGCAAGTCGCACACCACATCGTCACGGCACTCCAAGTCTGTTTTTAAAGACTGACGCCTGTGCCCTGCAAAACGCCATGTTCCAACGCATAACGGGTCAGCCCGGCGGTTGAGGATATGCCAAGTTTGCGCTTGATGTTCTTGCGGTGGGTTTCGACCGTGCGCACCGAGATGTCCAAGGACAGCGCCACATCTTTGTTGGACTTGCCTTGGGCCAGCTGCAACAGGATGGTTTGCTCGCGCCCGGTCAGGCTGTCCTGGGGGGCGCCGTCCTTGGGTTCAAGCGAGCCGCGCGCGCCGGTGCAAAGATAGCGCTGGCCTTGCATGACGGTATCTATCGCCTGCTTGATCTCGTCGGTGGGCACGTCCTTTAACACATATCCCATCGCAC
Organism: Sedimentitalea sp.; assembly: GCA_045105075.1. GTDB lineage: Bacteria > Pseudomonadota > Alphaproteobacteria > Rhodobacterales > Rhodobacteraceae > JBGCDD01. The sequence continues at coordinate 6,099 of JBGCDD010000114.1, forward strand.
CGTGGCTCAACGCGGAGGCGATGTATTCGGGGCTGTCATGCATCGACAGGATCAGAATGCGGGTGTCGGGCGCACGCTCCAGCAGGATTTCCGTCGCACTCAGCCCGCCCAGTTGCGGCATATTGAGGTCCATCAGAATAACATCAGGGGACAAAGACGCCGCATGATCCACCGCGTCCCGGCCATTGCTCAGCGTGCCCACAACACAAATATCATCATAGCTTTCCAGAATCGATTGGATCCCCTCGGCGACCATAGGGTGATCGTCAACGATCAGAACGCGGGTCTGTTCACTCATGCATTGGCCTTTTGAATTGTGCTGTCGCCCGAACCGTCATCGGGCATGTCATCGGTGGGGGGCAAAAGATGGCTGAGCGGCAGACGCGCTTCGATCACTGTGCCGCCCTGCTGGCCCCGGCTCGACAGGATCCGCAGCGAGCCGTCAAGCTGTTCGATACGTTCCTGCATGTTGCGCAGGCCCAGACCGGGGCTGCGTTGGCGCGCACCCGCATCCAACCCACGTCCATTGTCCGAGATCCGCAACGTCGCGCCCTTGGCATGACCGCGCAGATCAACATTGATGTGGGTCGCGCCGGAGTGACGCTCGATGTTGGTCAGCGCTTCCTGGGCGATCCGGTAGAGCGCAATCTTGGCGTCAGGGTCCAGCCGGTTGCGAAACACCACGGTGGTGAAATCGGTCTGGATGCCGGTGCGATCGCGAAAATCATCCGTCAGCGCCTGCACCGCTGGCCCAAGACCCAGATCATCAAGCGCACCGGGGCGCAGATCGCGGCTGATACGCCGGACCTCGGTGATCGCGGTGCCCAGATTTTCGATGCCCTTGTTCAGCGCCGGTTCCGCCCCATCAAAATCGGCGCGCCCCAGCCGGCGGCGCGCATTGTCCAAAGCATAGCGCACGCCCACCAGCATTTGCGAAATTCCGTCGTGTAATTCGCGCGCCACGCGGCCGCGTTCCTCTTCCTGAGCGTCAAACACCCGCTGGGTCAGGCGTTTCAACTTGGCATCGGCCAGCCGGCGCTCGCGGATGTTCAGCACCAGCCCCGAGCCAAACACAATCAACAACGCACCCAGCGTGATCACGCCAATATAGATGAACGTGCGCCGCACCCGAGCCTGCACTTCGGCGCGCGAGGCGGCAACCGAGGCCAGCACATCATCGATGAACACACCTGTGCCCACCGCCCATCGCCAGCTTTGAAAACCGGTGACATAAGCGACCATCGTGGCCTCTTGCCCGGTTGAGGGTTTGGGCCACAAAAACGTGTGATAACCGGACCCGGTGCGCGCTTTGGTGATCAGCTCGTCGACAACAGGCGTGCCTTGACTGTCGGTCAGCCCCGACCAGTTGCGGTTGATCATCTGGGTCTGGCGCGGGCTGACCAGATTTGTGCCGTCGTAGTCGTAAACAAAAAAGAACCCGTCGGTGCCATAGATCATCGCCGCCAGAATTTGCGCCACCTGATCCTTGGCGTCCTGATCATCGGGCTGGGCCGAGCCATAGATAAAGTAAAACCCGTTGCGCGCCTGAGTGACGTAGTTGCGCAGCTCAGCCTTCTTGGCCTCGATCAGCTGGGTCTCGAGGGCGGTGATTTCACGCTCGGCCAGACTGCGCGACTGATAGGCGACCAAAACCGCAATGGCAGTGACGGCTGCAATCAACGGCAACGTCGCCAGAAGCGACAGTTTTTGGGCATAGTCCGGTTGAAAGAGTGTCGAAAAGGGTCGCATTGCGAATCGATACGCAAATAATGCCCAAAAATCAAAGCCTGAACCCGGATCAGACCGGTCTTGTGCTGTGGGTCTGTGCGATTTTAGAACAATTCGGGCCATCTACGCAGTTCTAGGTATTCCCAATTGGCATAGGTTCGTTAGTTTGCCGCCACCAACGACCCGCCCGGCTAAAGGGCCTGGGCGCAACACTTACGGGAGGAGATACCCCATATGGACCGTCGTTCATTCCTAAAAACATCTGCATTGGGTGGCAGTGCTGCCGCCGCAACCACGCTGGCCGCTCCGGCCTATGCCCAAGGCAAGCGCACCCTGACAATGGTGACATCCTGGCCCCGCGGCTTTGCGGTTCTGGATGATGCCGCTACATATTTCGAAAACATGGTTGGCGCCATGTCCGATGGCAACCTGACCATCGACAAAAAAGCCCCGGGCGAGCTGGTTGGCGCGTTCGAAGTGTTTGACGCTGTGTCTTCGGGCCAGGCTGATCTGTATCACTCGGCTGACTATTACTTCATCGGTCAGCACCCGGCTTACGCCTATTACACAGCTGTTCCGTTCGGCGCGACCGCACAGGAACTGACCAACTGGTACTACCATGGTGGTGGCCACGACCTGCACAACAAACTGGGCGAAATCTTCAACCTGAAGTCGTTCCAGGCTGGCAACTCGGGC
>JBGCDD010000115.1:0-3301 GCA_045105075.1 Sedimentitalea sp.
ATCGGCGCGCAGGGTGTCGGCCTCTTGCTCAAGGTCAATCGCGGCCAGCATTTCGCGGATCGCTTCGGCACCGATATTGGCGGTGAACGCGTCCATGCCGTAAGCGTCTTGCGCGTCCATGAACTCTTCTTCGGTCATCATCTGACCGTAGGTAAGGTCGGTCAGGCCGGGTTCGATCACCACGTAGTTCTCGAAATACAGCACACGCTCCAGATCGCGCAGCGTCATGTCCAGCATCAGACCGATGCGGCTTGGCAACGATTTCAGGAACCAAATGTGCGCAACCGGAGCCGCCAGTTCGATATGGCCCATCCGCTCGCGGCGGACCTTTTGCAGCGTGACTTCGACACCACACTTTTCGCAGACAACGCCGCGATACTTCATGCGCTTATATTTGCCGCACAGACATTCGTAATCTTTGATCGGGCCAAAGATCCGCGCACAAAACAGTCCGTCACGCTCGGGCTTGAACGTCCGGTAGTTGATGGTTTCGGGTTTCTTGATCTCACCGTAAGACCAGCTCAGAATCCGCTCAGGGCTCGCCAGCGAGACCTTGATTTCATCAAACACCTTGGTCGGTGCGAGCGGGTTGAACGGGTTGTTTGTCAGTTCCTGGTTCATTTTGCGTCCTTACAAATTGGGATGGGTATGGGGTTGCGCCGTTTTCGGCTCAGCCCTCCTCCTCCGCATCCAGGAGTTCCATGTTGAGGCCGAGGCCGCGGACTTCTTTGACCAGAACGTTAAAGCTCTCCGGCACGCCGGCTTCAAAGTTGTCTTCGCCCTTGACGATCGACTCATAGACTTTCGTCCGCCCAGCCACGTCATCCGACTTCACGGTCAGCATTTCCTGCAGGGTGTAGGCGGCGCCGTAAGCTTCCAAGGCCCAGACCTCCATTTCCCCGAAACGCTGGCCACCGAACTGCGCTTTGCCGCCCAGAGGCTGCTGAGTGACAAGGCTGTATGGCCCGGTCGAGCGCGCGTGGATTTTGTCATCCACCAGGTGGTGCAGTTTCAGCAGGTACTTGATGCCCACAGTCACGGGACGCGCAAATTGCTCGCCCGTGCGGCCATCAAACAGCACCGACTGACCCGATTCCGAGAAACCGGCCCGGCGCAGCGCGTCGTTCACGTCAGCCTCTTTCGCACCGTCAAAAACGGGCGTGGCAATGGGAACACCGCGGGTGACATTACCGGCCACCTCCAACAGATCCTCGGTTTCCATGCCGGTCAAACCCTCGGCATAGACATCGTCACCGTAGGCCAGCTGCATCGCCTCGCGCACCGGGGTCAGATCGCCAGAGCGGCGGTATTCACCCAGCGCTTCGTCGATATTCAGCCCCAGGCCACGCGCGGCCCAGCCCATGTGGGTTTCCAAAATCTGACCGACGTTCATGCGCGACGGCACGCCCAGCGGGTTCAGACAGAAATCAACCGGCGTACCATCGCCCAGGAACGGCATGTCTTCCATCGGCACAACCTTGGAGATCACACCTTTGTTGCCGTGACGTCCGGCCATTTTGTCGCCCGGCTGCAGCTTGCGCTTTACCGCGACGAACACTTTGACCATCTTCATCACGCCCGGGGGCAGATCGTCGCCACGGCGGACTTTTTCGACCTTGTCCTCAAAACGGGCATCCAAAGCGCGCTTTTGCACTTCGTATTGCTCGTTCAGGGCCTCGACCACCTGCGCATCGGCTTCTTCACCCAGCGCAAGTTGCCACCACTGACCGCGCGACAATGTGCTCAGCAAGTCTTCGGTGATTTCCGCATTCGGAGCCACGCCACGCGGACCTTTGACAGCCGTTTTGCCCATGATCATGCCCTTGAGACGGGCATAGATGTTGCGATCCAAGATCGCCAACTCATCATCACGGTCACGGGCGAGGCGTTCCACCTCTTCCCGCTCGATCTGCAGCGCACGTTCGTCTTTTTCAACGCCGTGGCGGTTGAACACACGAACCTCGACAACAGTCCCGAAGTCGCCCGGTTTTACTCTCAAGGATGTGTCGCGCACGTCGCTGGCTTTTTCACCAAAGATCGCACGCAGCAGTTTTTCTTCCGGAGTCATCGGGCTTTCGCCTTTGGGTGTGATCTTGCCCACCAGAATGTCACCGGGTTCAACGTCGGCACCGATGTAAACAATGCCGGCTTCGTCCAGATTGCGCAGCGCCTCTTCGCCCACGTTTGGAATATCGCGGGTGATTTCCTCTGGCCCAAGCTTGGTGTCACGCGCGGCGACTTCGAATTCCTCGATGTGGATCGAAGTAAACACGTCATCTTGCGCGATCCGCTCGGAAATCAGGATCGAGTCCTCATAGTTGTAGCCATTCCAAGGCATGAACGCGACAACCACGTTTTTGCCCAGAGCCAGCTCGCCCATATCGGTGGACGGACCATCGGCAATCACCTGACCCTTGCTGACAGTGTCGCCAACCTTGATCAGCGGACGCTGGTTGATACAGGTGTTCTGGTTCGAACGCTGGAACTTGCGCATCCGGTAGATATCAACGCCCGCATCGCCCAGCTCGAGGTCATGGGTGGCGCGGATCACGATCCGCTGCGCGTCGACCTGGTCGATGATGCCGGTGCGTTTGGCCATGATGGCCGCGCCGGAATCGCGCGCAACAACTTCCTCGATGCCGGTGCCAACCAGCGGCGCCTCGGCCCGCAAAAGCGGAACCGCCTGACGTTGCATGTTCGAGCCCATCAAGGCCCGGTTGGCGTCGTCATTTTCAAGGAACGGGATCAGCGAGGCCGCAACCGAGACCAGCTGTTTCGGCGAGACATCAATCAGATCCACGTTTTCGGACGGTGCCAGAGTGTAGTCACCCGACTGACGCGTGCTGACCAGATCGTTTTTAAAGCGACCATCACCATCAAGTTGCGCGTTGGCCTGCGCCACAGTGTGACGCATTTCCTCGGTGGCGGACATATAGTGTACTTCGTCCGTCACGATGCGGTCTTTGACCACGCGATAAGGCGTTTCGATAAAGCCGTATTTGTTGACCCGCGCAAAAGTGGCGAGGCTGTTGATCAGACCAATGTTCGGCCCTTCCGGCGTTTCAATCGGACACATGCGGCCATAGTGGGTCGGGTGCACGTCGCGCACCTCAAAACCGGCACGTTCGCGGGTCAGACCGCCTGGCCCAAGCGCGGACAGACGACGCTTGTGCGTCACTTCCGACAGCGGGTTGGTTTGGTCCATGAACTGCGACAGCTGGCTGGAGCCAAAGAACTCGCGCACAGCAGCGGCCGCCGGTTTGGCGTTGATCAGATCCTGCGGCATCACCGTGTCGATTTC
>JBGCDD010000116.1:0-7585 GCA_045105075.1 Sedimentitalea sp.
GCAGAATGAGCATTCAGGCTGATCCCTACGCATGGCCCTATAACGGTGATCTGCGTCCCGAAAACACAGCACTCGTTATCATCGACATGCAGACCGACTTCTGCGGCGTTGGCGGTTATGTCGACAAGATGGGTTACGATCTTTCGATGACCCAAGCTCCGATTGAACCGATCAAAGCGGTGCTGATGGCCATGCGCGACAAGGGCTATCACGTCATTCACACCCGCGAGGGCCACCGCTCCGATTTGGCCGACTTGCCCGCCAACAAGCGCTGGCGCTCTCGCCAGATTGGGGCAGGGATTGGTGATCCCGGCCCGTGCGGCAAAATCCTTGTGCGCGGCGAGCCGGGTTGGGACATCATCCCAGAGCTTTACCCCGTCGCCGGCGAGCCGATCATCGACAAGCCCGGAAAGGGCAGTTTTTACGCCACCGATCTTGAAATGATCCTGCGCACGCGCGGTATTGAAAACCTCATTCTGACCGGGATCACGACGGATGTCTGCGTCTCAACCACCATGCGCGAAGCCAATGACCGGGGTTTTGAATGCCTTGTGCTTGCGGATTGCTGCGGAGCGACGGACCAGGGCAATCATGACGCGGCACTCAAAATGGTGACCATGCAGGGCGGCGTTTTTGGTGCCGTCAGCGACAGCACATCCCTGTTGAGCAAACTGCCATGAGCCACAGCGCAATTGGGGTCGAAACCCTGCATATGACCATGAAGTTCGGCGCCTTCACCGCGCTGGACGATTGCTCAATCCATATCAAACCGGGCAGCTTTCATGCGCTGCTTGGCGAAAATGGTGCAGGGAAATCAACGCTGGTGAAATGTATGATGGGGTTTTACTCCGCCACCTCGGGCGAGATGCTGGTGGATCACAAAGAGGCCCGCATAGAGGACCCAAAAGCTGCACATGCGCTTGGTCTGGGGATGGTTTATCAGCATTTTACCCTGGTGCCGTCCCTGACCGTCGCTGAAAATCTGGTGATCAGCCGCGAAAATGCCCCGCAGGTTATCGACTGGCGCCAAGAGCGCGCGGCACTACAGGCGTTCATGGCCACGATGCCGTTTCAGGTGCAGCTTGACCAACCCGTGCGCGCGCTGGCCGCCGGGGAAAAGCAAAAGCTGGAGATCCTGAAACAGCTCTATCTGGGTCGCAGGTTTCTGATTTTGGATGAGCCCACATCGGTGTTGACCCCGGCCGAGGCCGATGAGGTGCTGGGCCATGTTCGCCATCTTTGCCAGGCGGGCACAATCTCTGTGCTGATGATCACCCATAAATTCCGCGAGGTCTCGGCCTATGCGGACGAAGTGTCTGTTCTGCGGCGCGGCAAACTTGTGGGCAGCGGCAGGGTGAGCGACCTTGATCACGCCGACATGGCGGCGATGATGATGGGCAACGCGACACTGGCGAAAACCGATGATCGCATCGGGGCCAGCGGCCAAGCCGTTTTGGAGGTGCGGGATGCACATGCCAAGGACCGCTCAGGGCTGAAACAGATCGAAATCAAAAACCTGACCGTGCATGCAGGCGAGATCCTTGGGGTGGCAGGCATTTCAGGCAACGGCCAGATGGAGCTGATGGAGATGCTGACCGGTCAGCGCCAGCTGGTTGGCGGCAAAATCCACGTCAAAGGCGCGCCCTATACCGCCACCCGGCAAGAGGCACAGGAGCACCGCGTCCGCTATCTGCCCGAGGAACCGTTGCAAAACGCCTGTGCGCCGCGCATGTCGGTGGCTGAAAACATCGCCTTTCGCAGCTTTGACAGCACGGGGTTCTGGCTGTCCAAACGCGGCATGCGGACCCGTGCGCGCGATCTTGTTGCGGCGTTCAAGGTCAAGACCGCCTCAATCGACAGCCCCGTGCAGTCCTTGTCGGGCGGAAATGTCCAACGTGCGGTGCTGGCGCGTGAACTGTCTGGCGATGTTGATCTGTTGATTATCTCCAACCCCTGTTTCGGTCTTGATTTTTCCGCCGTCAGCGAAATCCGCGCGCGCATTATGGCGGCGCGTAACGCGGGTGCGGCCGTGCTTTTGATGTCCGAGGATCTGGACGAGATCATGGAAATGGCCGACCGGGTCTTGGTCATGTCCGAGGGGCGCATTGCCTATGACGCTCCAATCGCACAGGCGGATATGGCCACCATCGGGCATCATATGGGCGGGCATGCTTGATGGCGCACATTCCATCCGCTCTGCCGTTCGGCTTTGATTTTGACCCGCACTCCACGGCTCTGATCGTCATCGACATGCAGCGTGACTTTATTGAGCCCGGTGGATTTGGCGAAACGCTTGGCAATGATGTTTCGCTCTTGCAGGCCATCGTGCCAACCACCGCGCGCCTGATCGCGCTCTGCCGCGCCCACAGCCTGCCCGTGATCCACACACGTGAATGTCACAGGCCAGATCTCTCTGACCTGCCTGCCGCTAAACGGGATCGGGGCGCGCCCAGCCTGCGCATCGGGGATCCCGGCCCGATGGGGCGTATTCTGGTTGCGGGCGAAGACGGGGCCGACCTCATACCAGAGGTCTATCCCATCAAGGGCGAGCTGGTAATCGACAAGCCCGGCAAAGGGGCATTTTATGCCACCAACCTGTCAGAAACCTTGGAAAAACTGGGATGCAGAACGTTGATTTTCGCGGGCGTCACCACAGAAGTCTGTGTGCAAACCACCATGCGCGAGGCCAATGACCGGGGCTTTGACAGTCTGCTGATCGAAGACGCAACCGAAAGCTACTTTCCCGCGTTCAAAGCCGCCACCCTCGATATGATCCGGGCGCAGGGCGCCATTGTCGGCTGGACCGCGACTTGCGCTGAACTGGAGGTGGCTTTCTATGAATGACCCCCTGGCGCTTGCTGACCTCATGAACAACTGGCGCGACCTGCCTTTTGAGCCGTTTCGCGACGGTGTCGACGTGCACTACATCAAACAGGGCGCGCCGGCTGTTGCGATTTTGCGTTACGCGCCCGGTGCCAAAGTGCCGCTGCATCTGCATACCGGGTTAGAGTCGATCCTTGTGCTGGACGGCGTGCAATCGGACGAACGCGGCGACTACGGCAAAGGGGCCTTGGTCCTGAACCCCCAAGGGAGCACGCATTCGGTATGGTCGGAAACGGGATGCGCCGTTTTGATCCAGTGGGAACGCCCGGTCGAAATTTTAGCGTGATCTAGACAGCCCCCTCAGCCGCCCATTTTGCCTCATACTCGGCGATGATCTCATGCATCCGTTCAGGTCCAAAGCTCGGATCGTGCCCGCCATGCACGATGGAAACATCCAACGCTTTCAGCTTCTCAAAGGTCTTTAGGTAGGCCGGCACGCTCATACCCGGACCTTCGTAAATCAGCGGCCCGTCATAGATCGCATCGGCCGCAAACAGCACACCGGTCGACGCCTCAAACAGGCCAATCCCCCCCGGCGAATGCCCGGGCAGGTGCAACACGTCGTAGGAATGATTGCCCAGATCAACCACATCGCCTTCGTTCAGCAGCTCTGTGGCAGGCGCACCGCGCAGAACGTAAGACTTGGGATCGTAACCGGCGTAGGGCAGCGCATCGATCAACAGCTCGTCAATCGGAGGATACCCTGCGTCAAGAAAGGTCTGCAGAAGTGCGGCGGGCATGTCGTCGCGAAACAAGGAAGACAGACCCGACGGGTTGGCCATTTCCTCAGCCTCCGCCGGATGGACAAGACGGGTGTCGAATTCGTGCACACAGCCAATGTGGTCAATATGGGTATGGGACGAGACGCAGATGATGTCTTTGCCGGGATCGCGGCGCAAAGTGTCCAGATAGGGTTTCAGCGGTACGATCCCCATGCCGGTATCAAGGATCATATCGCGGTCCCTGCCCTCAACCAGAAACATGTTGGCCTGTTCCAGTACATGCACATGCGGCTCAAGGATGAGGGTGATGTCCGCATCAATTTTCTGGGACGTGTACCATGTCGGCGCAATCGGCAATGTCATCTTGTTTTCCCTTACTGGTCCCCGGTGTCGCACATGGTGAGGTGACGCAGGATCGCCCGCCAGTGCTTTGCGACTTTGACAGGCAAATAGCGCCACATCCGGTGGCCAATGTCTAAAACATAAGCATGGATCAACCGAAACTCGCCGTTTTCCGACTTGAAAATTGGCCTTGATCCAAAAACGGATCTCAAACAGGCGTTCCAGGTGCTAAGACAATCGCAACACCGATTATCACAGGACCTTGCCTTGACCTTCAAACCACCCTCAACGCCGGACCAGCTGGCGCCCAGATTTACCGAAATTGCAACGTTCATGCGGGTGCCGATTGCCCAAACGCTGAACGAAGCCGACATCGGTATGTTCGGCGTGCCCTATGACGGCGCGCTGACCAACCGAGCAGGCACGCGGCACGGCCCGCGCGAAGTGCGCAACCAGTCCAGCCTGATGCGGGCCATCAACCATGCCACGCGGATCAACCCGTTTGAATTGGCCCAGATCAGGGATATGGGCGACGTTCCCTTGACGCGCATGTTTGAAATCGAAGCCAGCCACAACGAGATCGAAGCCTTTGCGACGATGCTGCTTGAGGGCGATGTTATGCCCTTTGCGATTGGCGGCGATCATTCGATCAGCCTGCCATTGCTGCGTGCCGTCGCACAAAAGGGGCCGGTGGCGTTGATCCATGTGGACGCGCATGCAGATACAACCGACAGCTTTCAGGGGTCAAAATTCAACCATGGCGCGCCGTTCCGCCGGGCGGTGGAAGAAGGGTTGATTGACCCGACCAAGACCATTCAGATCGGCATTCGCGGCACGCAAAACACGTCAGACGGGTGGGACTTTTCGCAGACCTGCGGCATGCGCGTTGTGTTTTGCGAAGAGTTTCATGAAAAAGGGCCGGTGGCGATTGCCCAAGAAGCCAAAGCATTGGTGGGGGACATGCCAGTCTATCTGACCTACGATATCGACAGCCTTGATCCGGTCTATGCGCCCGGCACCGGCACGCCTGAAATTGGCGGTATGACCACGCATCAGGCGCAGGTTTTGCTGCGTGGATTGCGCGATCTGAACTATGTCGGAGCAGACCTTGTCGAGGTGTCCCCGCCGTTTGATGTTGGCGATGTCACGTCGCTTGCCGGTGCGGCCCTTGCCTATGAAATTCTGTGTTTGCTGGCGGAGGTTCACAGCAAGAGGCGACCCACGTGAAGACCCTTTCGCGCGAGGCGTTGTTTGATATCCTGATGGGCTGCACGATCCTTGGCACGGGCGGCGGCGGGGACATGGCCGAAGGGATCGGCCTGATCGACGATGCGCTGGCCAAAGGCAAAACCTTCAACATGATCACCCTGGATGAGGCACCGCCCGACGCGTTGATCTGCACGCCCTATATGCTGGGCGCGATATCGGATTTGCCACCTGACCAAGAGGCCCACTACGCCCGCCTTCCCCGGATTGACGCACCGGCGATCCTCTTGGCCTATGCGCGGTTTCAAACCTATTTGGGCAAGCCCTTTTTTGGCACGGTGCCTTGCGAGCTTGGTGGCTCAAACACCGCCGTGGCGTTTTATGCCGCCGCAATGTCGGGGCACATGATCATTGACGCTGACCCAGCTGGGCGCGCCGTGCCGGAAATCACGCATTCCACCTATTACATCAATGATCTGCCTGCGGCACCGATCGTGCTTGCCAATGAATTTGGCGAAGTCATGCTGTTGGAAAACATCCGCGACGATCTGCGCGCAGAAACGCTCGTGCGGGCCTTGTCGATTGTCAGCCGCAACGACATCGCCGCGATTGACCACGCCTTACCTGTCAAAGACATCCGCCACGCGCTGATCCCCGGCACAATCACCTTGGCGCAGACCATGGGCCGCGCCCACCGTGCCGCTATGGCAACCGGGTCAGATGTGGCACAAGCAATCGCGCAAACCGGCGGCGGTGCGGTGATGTTTCTGGGCGAGATTGACGATTGCGATTGGCGCACCGAAGACGGGTTTACGCTGGGATCGATCAGCATTTCGGGACGCAAAGCGCATCTGGGCCAGACCTATCGCATCAGCCTAAAGAACGAAAATCTGGTGGGTTGGCTGAATGATGATGTTCATGCCACGATCCCTGATCTGATTTGTCTGATTGATACCGAAACTGGCTTGCCCGTCTCAAACCCTGACTATTCGACGGGTATGCAGGTCGCTGTTGTGATCCTGCCGGCGCCCGCGCAATTCAAGACCAAGCCCGGCCTGGCGGCGTTTGGCCCAGCCTATGTGGGGCTAAACCAGCCGTTTGCGTCGCCGCTTGACCCTTTATCCGATCGTTAATGGGTGCGCCGCGCGTGCGCCGTCAAAAGCAATCGAATGCCAAACGAGGCTATCGGCACGGTCCAGCACCACCTGCCCCTCGTAGAAAGGATTGCTGGCCAGCGTGCCAATTCCATGCGCATTGTCCCATGTGCCCAGCACATAAGCGCTGGCGAAATGCGCTTTCAAAGCATTGGCCTCGGCGGTGCCATTGTCCAGCGCCGCGATCATGTCATCCCGTGTTCCGGTGGGCGGACCCCCAATGGCCAGCAAGAAAACCGCGTCATTCTCAATCAAAAACCCGGTCATCGCACCGCACCTCAATTGAGCACCGCGCAATGCCGGTTGTGGGACAGCCTGCCAAAGCTCCTGGTATTTGGCCAGAACACCGTCCTCGATCAGCCCCCCGGCCTCATCAAAAGACATCAACCCGATATCCGCGGCTCCGTGCTCACCGTGCCAGTTGATCTGGCGATGCCATGTGCATTTGCTGTCCTCAACCGTGATGTGCCCGGCGAACCCTTCTGACTCCATCAGCCTACGCAGCGCGGGCGGCCCCAGATCCGCAAGGCAGGAATGTCCCGCGATATCTGGTCTGTCCCGCGGAACGCGCAGATCCGCAAAAAGAGCGCCCGCCTGTAACCAATGCACTCGCGTGGTGTGATCCTCAAATCCAGGTGCTTTGATCCAATCGCGCTGCCAGTGGCCTTGCAGATGGTCTTGGGTGATCAAGCGGCCGCCTGCTTTTGCGCAGCCATCCCGGCAATCAACTCTTGCGAGGGCAAAACGGCTCCGGTTTGCAGATACTCCATCGCGTTCAGCGAGGCGTCATGCGCCGCCTGAGAGGATCCTGCGACACAATCCTTGGCAACCCGGCAGTAGTAGTCACTTTGGTGCGCATCCGCGAAGGTGTAGTGCACGCAAACATCCGTCAGACAGCCAACCAAAATCAGTGTTTGCGCTTTTAGCCCCCTCAGCAAGATTTCCAACTCGGTCCCGAAAAAGCACGAATAGCGGCGTTTGTGGATGAAATAGTCGGTCGCGCGCATGCCCATTTCTTCGGCCGCCACCGGTGTTCCGGGATTGCCTTCGAGGCAGTGAACGTCTTCTGAGCCATCCAGTTCGCGCCCATAGTCGATCATGTCTTTGCGGTGGATTTCCTGAAAGAAGATCACCGGAATATCGTTGTCATGTGCGGCGTCTACCATCGTGCGGGCGCGTTTCTGGTTCTCAAAGAAATTCGGCATATGTGGGATGCCATTGTCATAGTCCTGCATGAAAGCCGACTTTTGAATGTCGACGACGATCAAAACAGGCTGT
>JBGCDD010000117.1:0-3738 GCA_045105075.1 Sedimentitalea sp.
AAAAAGACTTCGACATGGATCGGATCAACCTGCGCCAACTGCGCGACGGGGGCTTGTGAATAAACGAATTCGCCGGGGCTCATCATGCGGGTGATGACGATGCCATCGATGGGGCTGACGATGTTATGTTGGGCCAACTGCGCTTCCACGCGGGCCTGATCAAGGGGGGCGAGCCGTTGGTTATTTTCGGCTTGCTGTAATTCTAATGCAGCTTCCTGACGTGATGATATCAGCTGATCCACCACGGAATCCGCTACCAGATTTGTTTCCAGTAGTTGGCGGGCGCGTTCCAGTTCTTTGTCGACCAAGGCCAGACGGTTCTGGGCGATCTCGATCGGTGATCCGTTTTCGGCAATTTCGCGGGCATATGCCAGTGCGGCTTCTTCGACCCGCGCATCCAGTCGCGCGATCAGCTGGCCTGCGGCAATATCATCGCCGCGCGTGACAAAGGCTTCTTTGATAAGCCCGTCAACGGCTGATCCGACCTCGATCACCAAGGACGGGTCCATGATGCAGTCAAACCGATCTTGCGCATGGGCAGAACCGGCAGCAAGGCAGAAAAGAACAGAGGCTATGCGCATGAGAATGGGTTTCCTTATTCAGTGCGTCCGCTGAAGGCCAAAAGGTCTTCGAGCGCGTCATCGGTGCGTAAAAGATTGCGGCGCGTGGCCGAGTGTTTGCGTTCGGTCGCCCGTTGGGCCAACCGCATGAGCGGGTGGACGATGAAGCCCGGCAAACGCCCGCGCCCCAGCCCAAACGTGCCGGTCATCCATTTCAGCCGGTCGCCGTAAAACAACCGCATCAGATCATCATCCATCGCGGTGATCGCCAGCGTCGTGCCCGGATCACCTTGCCGCGCGCAGCGGCCAAACAACTGGCGGTCAATGCGCGCGCTGTCGTGCATTTCGGTCATGATGACCATTAATCCGCCTTTGGCGCGCACGTCATCGGACAAGGTGATATCGGTGCCGCGACCGGCCATGTTAGTGGCCACGGTCACCGCCCCCGCCTGCCCTGCGGCGGCGACAATATCGGATTCGTCTTCGTCCTGGCGGGCGTTCAACACGCGGTGGGTGATGCCTGCAAATGTCAGACGCTCGGCCAGTTCTTCGCTTGCGGCCACGGACCGCGTACCAACCAGCACAGGGCGGCCTTTGCCGGTTTCCTTGGCGATAATGCGAATGACCGCGGCCCATTTCTTGTTGGCGGTTGCATAGGTCCGCTGCCCCAGATGGCGGCGCTTGCTGCGTTTGTGATTGGGCACGCGTTTGGTTTTCAACCGGTAAACCGCGCGCAATTCAGCCGCGATTTCCTGTGCGGTGCCGGTCATCCCCGCAAGCCGCATATAGCGCCGGAAAAACCGCTGATAGGAAATCCGGATCAGGGTTTCCTGACGGCCGGTCAATTCCACGCCTTCTTTCAGTTCGATCATCTGGTGCAAGCCGCGTTCCCACGACCGGTCCGACATCACACGGCCGGTGTATTCGTCCACGATCTGCACGCGGTCGTCCTGCACGATGTAATGCTTGTCTTTGTGGTAAAGATAGAGCGCGGAAAGCGCCTGCATCGCCAATTCTTCGCGGTGCGTATCGGTGGCCCAAACGCCACCCCAACGGCTTGAAACACGCGCGATCTGTGCTTTGCCCAGATCGGTGAGCGCGATCCGCCAGTTGGCTTCGTCCACGCTGAAATCACGCGGGCCGGTCATTGCGCGCCCCACTTCCATCGCGCGGGCAAAGGTTTCTTCCATCTCGGATACGTCGCCGGGTTGGGTGATAATCAAAGGGGTGCGGGCTTCGTCCACCAGAACGCTGTCGGCTTCATCGACAATCGCAAAGCAAAGCCCGCGCATCATCACGCGCGCGCTGCGCGGCTGGTCGTGGATCAACCCGTCGATAGCCATATGCATTGGCCGGGTTTCCTGTTCGAGGATCAGCCGGTCCTTCAGATAGTCGAACGCCAGTTGTTTATTGGTGCAATACGTGATGTCGCAGGCATAGGCGGCGCGGCGTTGGTCGGGCTCCATGCCTTCCAAAATGACCCCGACACTGAGACCCAATGCGCCATAAAGCGGGGTCATCCATTCGGCATCGCGGGCGGCCAGAAAGTCGTTCACGGTGACGATATGCACCGGCACGCCGGCCATCGCCATCGTGGCCGCAGGCAAGGTCGCGGTCAGTGTTTTTCCCTCGCCGGTGTCCATCTCGGCGATTTTGCCGTTCAAGATTGTGCGCCCGCCAATCAGCTGCACGTTGAAATGGCGCATTTTCAATTCGCGGTCTGCCAATGCGCGGATCAGTGCAAAGGCCTTGGCGCTGCGTTTGTCCGACAGGCCCTTGGTCTGTAAATCCGCCGCCAGTTCGCGGGCTATCTGGCGCAGGGCGTCATCTGATAGCGTATCCAGCTTGCGCCCGGCGGCATTGGTACGGGCCACGAATGTTTTGTCCGTCAACGGCATGTCCGGCGCCCAGGTTTCCACCCGCGCGGTCAAACCCATGAAAAACCGGTCAAGCGCACTGATGCGTTCATCGGCCCTTTCAGGGTAATAGCCCGCGATCAGGCCCGGACGCGCGAGCTGCGATCTAGACATTATAGAGCCTCAGGAACAATTGCCGCAGGCCGCGATACATCTGAAAGCCGATGGGCATCGTGCCATGATCAAAGCGCACCCAAACCCGTTTGCCCAACAAAAAACCGGTGTCCGCTTGCGCCATTTCCAATTCAAATTCAAAGACCCGCTGTAAGGTGCGGGTGCCGTTGCGGTCGCTTGGATCGACCCCGATATGACCGCCACCGCCGATACCAAGTGCGGGGGACGCAAGCTGGGTCACGCCGCCGGGAATTTCGCGCACGATTTGCGCGTCCAGTTGCAGCCCTTCCCAATCGGCGATCATCACATCCACCTTGCTGGTCTGGTTACGCACCAGATCGATGTCGTTCTGATCCACGGCGACACGCAATGTCAGCGCGTCAGCCTGATCGACCACATAGCCGATGATGTTGCCCTTTTGGATAAAGCGGCCCTGCAAATCTGTCTGGTCGGGCAAAATCGCAAGCCCGCTGCGCGGGCTGGTAATGCGCATTTCGGCTAGCTGTTCTTCGAGGCGGGCCAGATCAAGCTGCGAGGCTTCGATTTCTGCGGCGATCAAGGCGGCCTCTGTCCGGTCGTTCAAGATCACGGCGCTGCGTTGGAATTCCAGATTGTCGATTTCCGTCAGCAACAGATCGCGACGCGCTTCCAAGAACGGATCAGTCACTTGCACCAGCAGATTATCCGCGGTCACTTGCGGCTGCACCGTCTGCGGCGTGGAGGCGATGAAACCGCTGGTCCCCGCCCTGATCTGGGCTTGGTTTTTGGGCCAAGTCACCCCGTCCACCACTGTGGCGAAGGGCGCGGGTACGACGAAAAACAAGATACCGAGCAAGGCAACACCCAGCCCGGTGATGAACATGGCGAAGGGACGTTTATTGCGCAATTTGGGGCTCGTGAATAGGAAGTTGAGGTTTTTGATAAGCGGCAGCACAAGCTGCATGAAGACTGACCAGATCGCGATCAGCACACCGATGAAAAAGAAGCGACCGGCCACATAGGCGATGATCGCGAACATGATGAACATGCGGTAGATGAACGATGTGATGCCATAAAAGATGAACCAGAAACGTTCGCCTGCGTTGGATGTGACCGGCGTCGCATCACGGCTGCGGAACAGATATTTCTGGCAGACATAACCGATGTGT
>JBGCDD010000118.1:0-15765 GCA_045105075.1 Sedimentitalea sp.
CAGGCGTCGGGTGATACGCGGGTGTCGGCTTTGATGGCGGCCGTTGCTTTGAAGGAAGGCTACACGGCTGAATTGCGCGCGAAAGTCAAACAGCTCGACGCGGATGTTGCCGAGTCGAACCAGGCGTTTACAGCTGCCACACAACAGATTTCGGCCTTGCAAAGCGACGTGTCGGCGCGCGATGAAACCCTTGCTTTGCGCGACGCGACCATCGCCAGACTTGAGGCGGATGTGGCGACCAGTCTGGAAAACGGTGGTGATCAGGTTGCGGCACTTGGCCAGCAGCTTGCCGGCCGTGACGACACGATTGCGGACCTGTCCGAGCAGCTTTCTGTGGCACAAACTGACGTTGCGCAGCTTTCGGCGGAGCTGAGCGCGCGCGATGTTTCCATGAGCGATGCGACGGCGCGGATGGCGGCGATGAGCACGTTGATCGACAATGGCCAGGCGGATGCGGCTGAATTGCAGGGCGAGATCGGGGCGCTTGCGTCTGACGTGACCGCACGTGACGCCACCATCGCAGAACTGACGGCTGCACTGGCGCAAACCAAAAACGAGGCAGACCAGTTAAGCGGTGTTCTGGGAGATCGGGGCACGGTGATTTCGGATCTGAATGGCACGGTTGCGAGCTTGCAAGGCGATGTCACTGCGTTGAGCGGCACAGTGGCGGCGCGTGATGCCACCATTGCGGATTTGAATGGTACGGTTGCGGGCCTGCAAGGTGAGGTGAATGCGTTGAGCGAAACGGTGGCGCAGCGCGATGCAACGCTGGGCGAAACGGTTGCGCGCGCAGCGGCGATGAGCACCTTGATTGACTCAGGCCAAGCGGATGCCGGCGAATTGCAGAGCCAGATTGCCGCGCTGTCGTCGGATGTGGCCGCGCGTGACGTATCGATTGCAGATCTGACGGATCGCTTGAGCCAATCAAATGGGGAGGTTGCCCAGCTGACCGGCGCACTTGCGGAGAAAGACGCCACGATTGATCAGGCCACTGCGCAGTTTGAGGCGATGGCGGCCCTGATCGAAACCGGTGACGGCGAGGTGGCGGATTTGCAAAACCAGGTGGCCGAGCTTGGCGGGCAGGTTGGAGACCGTGATGCTGAGATCGCTGATCTGAGTGGAAAACTGACACTCGCGGAAGATGAAGTTGCTCAGGCAAAGGGTCAAGTCGCTCGGGTTGAGGGTGAAATTGGCCAGCTAAACGCTGCGTTGGGCGAAAAAGATGCGGCACTTGCGGATCTGAACGGCGCGTTGACGCAATCGGGCAGTGAAGTTGCGCGATTGGACGCCGCACTTGCCGATATGGGCGAGGTTCAGTCGTCGGCGGCAACACTTTCGGGGCAAGTGGCTGATTTAAAGGCTGTTTTGACCCAACGTGACGCGACAATTGCGGCGTTGCTTGCGCAGGGGTCATCGCAATCTTCGGCCATTGATCAATGCGCGGCGCAGGCCAGTGCGGCCATCGAGTCCAGCAAAATCAACTTTGCGTCGGGCACTGCGCGCCTGCAACGGGGCTCGGAAGCTGTTTTGGAACGGTTGACCGGCATTGCGTTGGCCTGTGTGGGCGAAGGCGTGCAGGTGGAAGTGGCCGGGCACACCGACGCGCAAGGCAGCGACGCGGACAACCAGGCGCTGAGCGAAGCGCGTGCGCAGGCGGTCGTGGCGTTCATGACCATGCGCGGCGTGCCTGCCAGCGGTCTGCGCGCTGTTGGATACGGTGAAAGCCAGCCGATCGCAGACAATGCCAAGGCCAAGGGCCGGGCGCTGAACCGCCGCATCTCATTTGACTGGCAGGCGCGCTGATTGCGCCCGCCGTCTTCATTGTGACACTTACTGACTCAGGAAACTCTTATGTCCTATCTGCTTACTCAAATGTTCCTTTACATGCTTGCAACTTTTCTGCTCGGGCTTTTGCTTGGCTGGCTGTTGTGGCGGTATGGCAAACCCTCGGCTGGTGATTATTCCGACCTGCAGGCGCGCCATGACGCTTTGGTCAAAGAACGCGAAGATCTGAACGTCAATCTGGATTCATGCCGCAGCCGGTCTGCACAGGAACGCGATATCATTGCGTCTTTGCGGGCCGAAAAGATCGATTTGCAAAACCGCATTGATGCAACGGCCATTCTGAATGAGCCAAAGCCGGTTCTGACAATGGCGGCCGCACCCGCTCCGGAATTTTTGAGCAATGAGCCTATTGAAGTGAGCCGCCCCGAAGGATTGTCGGCGCCCAGAGGTGGCGTGGCTGATGATTTGCAGGAAATCAACGGGGTTGGCCCGGCGCTGAGCAAATTGCTGCACAGTTTGGGGTATTATCACTTTGATCAGATTGCGGCCTGGACAGAAAGTGAAGAGGCCTGGGTGGATGAGAATCTGGAAGGGTTTAAAGGCCGGGTCAGCCGCGATGAATGGATTGCGCAGGCTCAGAAATTGGCAAATCGGTGACGCAATACTCTTTCGTGCTTGGGAATAGCATGCAGTCGCAGTGTTTTTTGCGGCTGTAATGCTGTTTGTTCTGGCAGAGAATTGCTGCTTATTAAAGTTGAATAAGAACTGCTTTGCTCAACCTTGTTGATTTTGCTATGCGTCGACTCAGTGAGACCGAAAAACCCAACAGAGGTGAACGATGTCAGAAATTGACCTGGATGATCTGTCCTATGCGGACTTGAAAGCGCTCGAAAAGAAAGTTGCCAAAACCATCAAAGGGTTTAAGGCGCGCAAATTGAAAGAAGCCCGCGCGGCTGTGGCTGCCAAGGCCAAGGAAATGGGTTATTCCCTAGAAGAACTGTTGGGCGAGGCGACCGCAAAAGACGCGAAAAAAGCCCAGGCTGTGGCGAAGTACCAGCATCCGGAAAACCCTGCTTTGACCTGGAGCGGACGGGGGCGTCAGCCGGTTTGGTTCAAAGAGGCCATCGCCGCTGGCACGTCTCCGGACGATCTGGATATTTCCGCGTAAATTTAGCGGCTTAGCGAAAAGACAAAAACCCTTGGTGGTGCGCACCAAGGGTTTTTTATTGCGAGGTTGCCGGATTGGCCTGTGATTTGAACGCCGGGCCAATTCAAACGCAACGGCGATCCAGAAACGCGAACCACTCACAATTGCGAAACAGCTTGCTGGTGTCTGCGCCATCGGGTCTTTTGCAGTTTCGAACCGGCGATGTTTGATTGACCTAGAACCGTATTTGGCTGGGCGATCTGAGAGCCTTGATTCTGCTAATTTTGGCAGGCGGAATTGCGATCTTTTGTCACTTGATGTCGGGTCATATGGGAAAACACGCGATGGTTTATGCGTCGACGGTTTCCACAACCTCTGCGAATGTATTGAAAAACTTGGTAGCAAGTTTTTTGGCAGTGCCTTGAATCAAACGCGACCCCAATTGCGCCAACTTGCCGCCGATTTCTGCTTTGGCGGTGTAGGTCAGCACAGTGGCGCCATCGCTTTCGCGCAATTGCACGTCGGCGCCGCCTTTGGCATATCCTGCCGCGCCACCATTGCCCTGCCCGGTCAGCGAAAAAGCTTTGGGCGCACCGGCTGTGTCTAAAACGACAGTGCCGCTGAAGCGGGCTTTGACGGGGCCAACTTTCAGCACAACCTTGGCTTCAAGGTCGGTATCGGAATGTTTGATCAATTCGTCACAGCCCGGAATGCACTGTTTCAAGACATCAGGATCATTGAGCGCGGCATAAACCTGTTCGAGGGGCGCATTGATGGTGATTTCGTCGTTCAGTTCCAATTGATTTTCCTTTTCATGTGGTTGGCAAGTGGGCGCGGGATGGATTGGCGCCATCGGCGCGATGATGACGGCGGCGGTGTTCGGTCAATTGGGCCAGAATAGACAGCGCGATCTCATCAGGGGTCACGGCGCCAATGGCCAGACCTGCGGGGGCGTGTACACGGGCCAGCGCATCTGGTGCGACGCCGTTTTGAATCAACTTTTCCGAAAGTGCTGCGAATTTGCGGCGGCTGCCAACAAAGGCGATGAAATGCGCCTGTGCGCCAAGTGCCGCCTGTAGGCTGGGCAGATCGTCTTTGCCTTGGGTGGCCACGATGATCATGCGGGTTTCGCCCTTGGCAAGAGGGTCAAGAACTGCGTCAGGGTCGGATTGCGCGACCGACCATTGGAATTGCGCCGCCAGCCGGGCCAGCGATTGCGCCACAGGGGCCGTGCCATAGATCAGCAATTGCGGTAACGGCAGGATCAGCTCGACGAAGATATCCAGCGATCCCTTGGACGGGCAGCCGTTGCGGGCAAATTGCACCCCGTCCACATCGGCCCCCGGAGCGATGCCTTTTTCGTCCAGCAGGTCTTGTGGGTGCAGCGAGATCAGCTGCGGTGTGTTTTCGCACATTGCGCGCTGCGTGGCTTTGGCCAAGGCCGAGCGCACACATCCGCCCCCGACCCAGCCTTGCAAAATCGCGCCATCTGCGCCCAGCAATGCCTTGGCGCCGGGTTTTGCCGCTGTGGCGCCCAGGGTGCGGATCACGGTGGCAATGGCAAAGGGTTCACCGCGCGCGCGCATGTCCTGGGCCATTTCGGCGATGTCGCCATCGGTCAGTTCGGCAGGGCTCATAATGTGGCCAATTCTGGTTCCAAGGCGGCAAGATCGCCCAGCGTGTTGGCGGCGCGGAACAGATCAAGATGGGGCAGCGCGGTGGCCATGCCGCGCGCCACCGGTTTATAGCCTTGCCAGCCTTTGAGCGGGTTCAGCCAGATGATCTTGCAGCCGCGTTTGCGCAACGCGACCAGCGCGTCGGCGATGGGCTCGGGGGTGTCGGTGTCATAGCCATCCGACAGGATCAGCACGACGGTGCGGCCATCCACAAAGCGGCGCGCGTAGCTGCGCGAAAATTGCAAAAGCGATGCGCCGATGCGCGACCCGCCGCCAAACCCGTCGGCCAGAACCGAAAGCCGGCCCAACGCGCGCAGGGCGTCCTTGTCGCGCAGGGCTTCGGTGATGCGCACCAAACGGGTGTGAAACAGATAGGCGTCGCTGGCGTCATCGGCGCGCATCAGCCCGGCAATGAAGGCCAGAAACACCTGGGCGTAGGTGGTCATGGAACCGGACACATCGCAAAGTGTCACGATCTTGACTGGCCGGTCCGGGCGCTTTTTGCGTGCCAGATGCAGCGGCTCGCCGCCGGTGGCCAGGCTTTGGCGGATGACCTTGCGAAAATGGATCTGATCGCCTTTGCGCGCCTGTTTGCGCCGCCGCGAACGGCGATCACGCAGGGCGGCGCCCAGACGTTGGGCGATGATTTGCGCGGCTGCGATGTCTTCGGGCTGGACCAGATCGCGCAGATCCCGGTTCATTTTGGCCTGGGTCAGGCTGGCGCGCATTTTGCCGGTGCCGTCGGCCTCGGCGGCGGCGTTGCTGGCATCGGGCGCGGTGGGGGCGCCGGCAGTGTCTTCGGTTTGGGCGGAATTGGCGTTGCGTGACGACTGCACGTGATCCGAGGCCGGGCTTTGCGTTGGAATGGTTTTTTCGCGCACCCGTCCGCCATTCATCCAGAAAGCCGCAAACAGCGCGTCAAAACGGGCGCTATCTTCCGGGCAGCCGCAGCAAATTGCGCGCAGGGCATGGCAGGTCTCGGTCGGGTTTTGCGCCTGAATGTGGCTCAACGCCTCCAGCGCGGCCTCGGCTTCGCCCAACCCCAGGCGCAGGCCATTGTCGCGCAGATGCGCCATAAAGCCCGCGATGCGCGCGGCGGGCCCGGGATCGCGGGCGGCGAATTTGGTGACCCGGCTCATGCGGCTTTGCCGGCCAGCCGCTGGGCGATTTCGGTGGGAATGGCGTCGCGATCGGTCTGGGTTTTCAACAAGGTGGCAAGGCAGGCCTGCAACGTGGCGGGATCATGGGTCAGATCGGCAATGCCCAGCCCCATCAGCGCGCTGGCAAAGTCGAGCATTTCGGCAATGCCGGGCTTTTTTTCCAGATCTTCTTTGCGCAGGGATTGCACGAAACCGATGATCTGCGTGGCCAGATGTGCCTCGATCCCGGCGCAGCGTGTGGTCAGCACAGCCAGTTCTGTGGCGCGGTCGGGATAGTTGACATAGGCATAAAGACAACGGCGGCGCAGCGCATCGCTGAGATCGCGGGTGCCGTTGGCGGTCAGAATGACAATTGGGCGCGAGGTGGCAGTGATGGTGCCAAGTTCGGGCACAGTGATCTGAAATTCTGACAGGATTTCGAGCAGATAGGCCTCGAATTCCTCATCGGCGCGGTCAATTTCGTCGATCAGCAGCACCGGGGGATCAGGCTGTTGGATCGCCTTGAGCAACGGACGTTCGAGCAGGAAATCCTGCGAAAAGATCCGGTCTTCGACGGCGCGTCCGGTTTCCCCGTGTTCGGCACTGGCGCGGATTGACAGCAATTGGCGTTGGTAGTTCCATTCGTAAATCGCCTGGCTTGCGTCCAGCCCTTCGTAACATTGCAGCCGGATCAGCTGGGTGTCGCGCAGATTGGCCAGAACCCGCGCGATGTCGGTTTTGCCAACACCGGCGGCGCCTTCCAGCAACAAGGGGCGACCAAGCGCCAGCGCCAGATGAACGGCCATCGCCAGATCATCACTGGCAATATAGCCCTGCTCCGCCATCGCGGTTTTGAGTGTCGTCCAATCCATATCGGCATCCGGCTTGGTTGGGCGGCCCACAGGACCGCCCGGTTTCAATCAATCGTGCAGTCCCAGCCGGTTCGCCGTTTGCCAGATCCGCCAATGGTCATGCGGCATGTTGGTGTGCCGGTTGCCAAAGGGTCGGAACGCGTCCTGAACGGCGTTGGAAAAACACGGCACACCGCCCACATGCGGGCTTTCGCCCACGCCCTTGGCGCCGATCGGATGGTGCGGGCTTGGGGTGACGGTAAAGTCGGTTTCGTAGTTGGGCACCTCCCAGGCGGTGGGCAGGAAGAAGTCCATCAGGGTGCCGGTCTTGACGTTGCCCATATCATCATAGGCGATTTCCTGACCCAGAGCGACGGCGAGCGCTTCGGTCAGACCGCCGTGCACCTGCCCTTCGATGATCATCGGGTTGATCCGGGTGCCGCAATCGTCCAGCGCATAGAACCGTCGGATGTCCGGCACGCCGGTGTCTACGTCGATGTCCATCACACAGACATAGGCGCCAAACGGATAGGTCATGTTGGGCGGGTCGTAATAGCTGACCGCCTCAAGGCCCGGTTCGAGCCCCGGTATCGCCTGATTGTAGGCGGCATAGGCGATGTCTTTCATGGTTTTGAACTGCTCGGGCGCGCCTTTGACGCTGAACCGGTCGATGTCGAATTCGACGTCATCGTCGTGGACTTCAAGCAGGTAGGCGGCAATCATTTGCGCCTTGGCGCGGATCTTGCGCCCGGCCATTGCTGTTGCCGCCCCGGCCACCGGGGTCGAGCGCGAGCCATAGGTGCCAAGCCCGTAAGGCGCTGTGTCGGTGTCGCCTTCCTCGATGGTGATGCTGTCCGCCGAGATGCCAATTTCCGAGGCAAGGATCTGTGCAAAGGTTGTTGCGTGGCCCTGCCCCTGGCTGATGGTGCCCAGACGGGCGATGGCCGAGCCGGTGGGATGGATGCGGATTTCACAGCTGTCAAACATGCCCATACCCAGGATGTCGCAGTTTTTGACCGGCCCGGCGCCGACGATTTCGGTGAAGAACGACAAACCGATGCCCATCAGCGTGCGGGTTTCGCCGCGCTTGAACGCCGCGACCCGTTCCGCCTGTTCGCGCCGCAGCCCGTCATAGTCGACGGTTTTCAGCGCCTTGTCCCAGGCGGTGTGATAATCGCCGCTGTCATATTCCCAGCCCAAAGCGGCGGTATAGGGGAATTGTTCCTTTTTGATAAAGTTGATGCGGCGCAACTCGGCGGCGTCCATGTTCAGCTCAATCGCCAGCACTTCGATCATGCGTTCGATGAAATAGACCGCCTCGGTGACCCGGAACGAACAGCGATAGGACACGCCGCCCGGCGCTTTGTTGGTGTAAACGCCGTCAACCGCAAGGTAAGCCACCGGAATGTCGTAGGACCCGGTGCAGATGTTCATGAAGCCAGCGGGGAATTTGGTGGGATCGGCGCAGGCGTCAAAGCCGCCGTGATCTGCGGTCACATGGCAGTGCAGCGCGGTGATCTTGCCCTCTTTGGTGGCGGCGATCTTGCCGGTCATGTGATAGTCGCGCGCAAAGGCGGTCGACATCAGATTTTCCATCCGGTCCTCGACCCATTTGACCGGTTTGCCGGTGACAATCGAAGCCACGATAGAGCAGACATAGCCGGGATAGACCCCCACTTTGTTGCCAAACCCACCGCCGATATCGGGCGAGACGACGCGGATGTTATGCTCTTCGATGCCCGACAACAGCGAGGCAACAGTGCGCACAACATGGGGGGCCTGGAACGTGCCCCACAGCGTCAGCTTGCCGTTGACCTTGTCCATCGAGGCAACAGCGCCACAGGTTTCAAGCGGACAAGGGTGGGTGCGGTGATAGTACATGCTTTCGGTGGCCACCACATCGGCATTGTCGATCACCTGGGTGGTGGCAACTTCCTCGCCCTGCTCCCAGGTGAAGATGTGGTTGTGATGTTTGCGTGGCCCGTGGGCGCCAGTGGTTTGTCCGGCCAGATCCTCGCGCAGCACCACGTCGGATTTCAGCGCCTCGAACGGGTCGGTCAGCACCGGCAGTTCTTCGTATTCAACTTCGACCAGCTCGACCGCGTCGGCGGCGACATAGCGATCCGAGGCGACAACAAAGGCGACCTCCTGGCCCTGAAACAGCACTTTGCCATCCGCCAGAACCATCTGTTTGTCGCCCGCAAGCGTGGGCATCCAGTGCAGGTTCAGCGGCGCGAGATCCTCGGCCGTCAGCACCGCAACCACGCCGGGCAGCGCCAGTGCTGCGTCTTTGTTGATCGACACAACCCGGGCATGGGCATAGGGCGAGCGCACGAAGTCGCCGTGCAGCATGTCGGGCATTTTGATGTCATCGACATAGTTGCCCTTGCCTTGGGTAAAGCGCGCGTCTTCCACACGTTTGCGCGAACATCCCAACCCTTTGAGATTGGCCGAGCGTTCTTCGCGATCAGGCGTCAGATCATTCATTGGGCGGCCTCCTTGGCGGCAGACATCTCGCTGGCGGCGGCGAGGATGGATTTGACGATGTTCTGGTATCCGGTGCAGCGGCAGATGTTGCCCGACATGCCAAAGCGCACCTCTTCTTCGGTGGGGTTTGGGTTTTCCTCCAGCAATTTGACCGCACGGGTGATCATGCCGGGGGTGCAAAACCCGCATTGAAGGCCGTGATGTTCGCGGAAGCTTTCCTGCAGAACATGCAAGGCATCCGGCGCACCGATGCCTTCGATGGTGGTGATCTCGGCGCCATTGGCCTGGGCCACAAACAGCGTGCAGGATTTCACCGATTTGCCGTTCAGCGTGACCGTGCAGGCCCCGCAATGTGAGGTTTCGCAGCCCACATGCGGGCCAGTGATGTTCAGCTTTTCGCGCAGAGCATAGATCAGCAGGTCGCGCGGCTCGGCCAGAAATTCGTGGTCGGCGCCGTTGACGTTCAGTTTGATGTGCATTTTGTCGCTCATATCATGCAGTCCTTATGCCCGGTTCCAGGCGCGCGTGATGGCGCGGCCCAGTATCACGCCGGCCACATGGCGTTTGAACGCCACCGGTCCGCGGTTGTCTTCAGAAGGGTCAATATCGCCCAGCATCGCCGAAACGGCGGCTTTGATGGCGTCGCTGTCGCACGCGGTGCCCACCAGCGCGGCACCTGCGGCGTCCGAGAAGACCGGCACGTCGCTGAGATTGGTCATCGCGATCGAGGCGGCGCTGACTTTGCCGGCGTCGTTGATGATCTGCACGGCCGCCGCGGCGGTCGCGTAATCGCCAATCTTGCGCTTTTGCTTTTCGTAGGCGTAACCGCCGGTCGGGGTCGCAAAGCTGATGGCGACAAGCACCTCGTCATCTTCGCGCTCGGTCATATAGGCGGCCTCGTAATAGTCGCGCGCGGCCACATCGCGCCCGCCATTTGGGCCAACAAGATGCAGCGTCGCACCCAGGCATTGCATCAGCCCCGGCATGTCATTGCCCGGATCGCCATTGGCCACATTGCCGCCGACCGTGCCCATATAGCGCACTTGCGGGTCGGCAATTTGCAGCGCGGCTTCGCGCAGGATCGGCGCGGCGGCCTGCAGACCGGCGTGGTTGATCAGATCGTGCTGGGTCACCATGGCGCCGATTTTGATCTGGTCTGCGGTGACAGAGATATCGCTCAGCCCGTCGATGTCCTGCAGATCGATCAGGTGCGGCACCTCGGCCATGCGCAATTTCATCATCGGAATAAGGCTGTGCCCGCCCGCCAAAACACGCGCATCATCGCCGTGCTTTTCCAAAAGGGCGATCACATCGTCCATGCTTGTGGGCCGATGGTAATCGAACGCCGCTGGTATCATCTTTTGTCCTCCCTGCCATGCGAACTGAGGCCGCTGGTGGACGGACGGTGGTATACACCGGTGTGCGCGCGCACCCTGTTTCACCTCAAAAGAGCGAACTTCTGCGCGAAATGCGAAATGGCGCGCACGAAATGCGAAAAGCTAGACCCCGAGTGCCTCGCGCACGTCGCGCAATCGGGTGCGACTGACCGGCACAGTTGCCAGATTGGCCAGCTCAAAGTGACACACGCCGTTGTCCTTCAGCCGCTCGAACCGGGTGACGAAGGTGGGATTGATCAGATAGCTGCGATGGGTTTTGATGAACGGCCCGGCCATCAGGCGCGACTGGGCCTCGGTGATCGACCAGACGCAGAACAGTTTGTCGGTCTGGGTGAAGAGATGGGTATAGTGCCCCTCGGCCTGGATCGCGGCAACCGACCCGGTGTCGATGAACAGGGTGCGCCCTTCCAGTTCGTAGGGGATTTGGCGGATCACCGCAGGCGCAGTATCCTCGGGGTCTGGCGGTGTTTCAACCTGGGGCGCGTCGCGCGACTGGAACGGCGTCATCACTGTGACGCTGCTCAGCAGAAAGGCACCGCACAGCACGAAACTGCTGAGCACAACACCAATGGCCAGAACCTCGTTGCTGATCAGCGGCCCCACTTCGCTGAGGGTTTGGATGGCGACAAACTCTGTGCCGCTGATCGCCACAAAGTGCACCGCAAACACCGCAAACCCAAAGAACAAGGTGCCCAGAATGATGTTGCGCTGGGTGCGCTTGCCATAGGCAATCGCGAACGCGGCGATGTTCAGCGCGCAGGATGACACAACCGCCAGCGCGATGCCGGTGGGGGTGTACAGCGCTTGGCAGAGTTCCATCGCCGACATGCCCAGATAGTGCATCGCCAAGACGCCCAGACCAACAATCGTGCCGGCCAGGACCAGCGTTTGCCGGGTGCGTTGCCAAAAGTGCAGGATCAGCAGGGCAACGCCAACCACCAAGATCGCCACCAAAGCTGAGGCCAGCGTGATTGCGGCGTCATAGTAAAACAGGATCGGCAGTTGCAGCCCCAGCATCGCCACAAAATGCATCGACCAGATGCCACCGCCCAAGGCGATCGCGGCCAAAACGATCAGAACCTTGCGTTGAACCAGGCTGCGCTCGGACAGCCCTTGGGTCAGGGAAAACCCGGTGAACCCCGACATCATCGCCACCAAAAGCGAAGCCGCCGCCAGCAATGGGCTGTGAGAGAAATCCAGAGGCTGCATCGCCAAGACCTAACCCACAAACCGAACGGCTCGCAAGTTTGGGTTTTTGGCGCTTGTGCGCGGGGGGATCAACAGGGCCTTGTTGGTCTGTGATGGTGAGGCACGCGTCATGGATGTGATTTGCGCACATAGGGCGGCAAAGGCAGGCTTTGGTGACAGGTGGCCCGTTTGGATCACCAAGTCGGAACCCGTCCAGCAGGAATGGCTTGCTAAGGTCCGTATTTTTTATCGCGCTAGACTTAAATAGATATGTGCCATAATAATAATGAAGAACATAGGAAATTCGCGCAAATGTGCTTTGGTCAATACATGTTCCAGAAAGAGACAAGGGTTTGGATTTGAAGGGATCTGTCGCGATGATCACGGGTGTCGGGGGCAAGGCCATTGCGTCGGGAGCGTTCAGAACTCCGGTGATGGATGGTTTGCCGAAAGCTGTGGTGGCAAAGATCACCGCCAACAGATCATTCCCGGCGCGGCTTGGCTGCGCCCTAAACAGGATTGCTTTATGTCACTGACTTCTCAGATGCTAAAGATCGACGTTTCTGGTGCGATTGCGACGTTGACGATGGACCGCCCCGATAAACGCAACGCCATGTGCGAAGAGCTGTTGAACGCGCTGGACGCTTTCTATGCTGCACCGCCCAAGGATGTTCGCGTTGTGATCCTGACCGGCACTGCGGGTCACTATTGTTCCGGGTTGGACCTGTCCGAGCATGTGCACAGATCCGCAGAAGAAAACCTGTATCACTCGCGCGCGTGGCATAAGGTCATGGACCAAATTCAATTCGGGGGGCTGATCACCGTTTCGGCGATGTTTGGTGCTGTCATTGGCGGCGGTCTGGAATTGGCGGCGGCCACCCATGTGCGGATTGCCGAGGCCTCGACCATTTTTCAGCTGCCTGAGGGGCGGCGGGGCATTTTTGTGGGCGGCGGGGCGACAGCCCGTGTCGGGCGCATTTTGGGCGCAGATCGGATGACCGAAATGATGCTGACGGGCCGCAAATATGGTGCCCAAGAGGGTCAGGCTCTGGGGCTTTGCCATTACACGGTTGGCGAAGGGGCTGCGATGGGCGAGGCTCAGAAACTGGCAGGCAAGATTGCCCGCAATGCGCCTTTGTCCAACTATCTGATGGTTCAATCCATCGCGCGCATCAACGATATGTCTCAGTCAGATGGTCTGTTTGTTGAATCGCTTGCTGCGGCCATGTCGCAAACCACGCCCGACGCCGAAGAAGGGTTGAAAGCGTTCCTTGAAAAACGCGCCCCGGTTTTCCGGTGAAGCAGACCCAACCCAAAGCCAGACTGCCAATCGACGGGGGCAAAGTGCGCGATGACACGTTGCAGCAGTTTGTCGGCTATCAGCTGAAACGTGCATCAAACGCCGTTTTGAATGATCTGGCGTCGGTGCTGAAACCGTTCGAACTGCGCATGATCACCTACACCGCTCTTGTGCTGATCGTCGACAATCCCGGTATGCGACAATCTCAGTTGGCTGATGCGATGGACGTGGAACGGCCGAATTTGGTCGTGATCATTGATGAGCTGGAGCGGCGTGAATGGATCGTGCGTGATAAGGTGGCGAGCGACCGCCGCGCCTATGCGCTGCGCGCCACATTGGCGGGCCATCATCTGTACGAACGCGCCCTGAAAGCGGTGCATGCGCACGAAGCTGCGTTGGTGAACGGCATTGATCCAGAGGCGTTGCGCACTCTGAGCGCCGTCGTTCTTGGTATCCAGAAAAACGCCAAAAGGAATGACACATGAAACGAACAACCCGGTTTCAGCCTCATGATGTCCGGCGAACCGACCGCCGCGATGGTGCAATCCTACTCAGCTCGGGCCATTCGTTGCCGAGTCATGCGTCGAAAACAGGCGAATGGCTTCACAGGTGGGCCAATGACGCGCCGGCGCGGATTTTCCTGGCCGAGCGCAGTGGCAAAGGATGGCGCAGTGAGACCTATGCGGCAACATTGCAAAAAGTTCTGAACCTTGCCTCAAGTTTGCTTGCGCGCGGCATGGGGCGAGACACGCCGCTTTTGATCATGTCCGGCAACTCGGTGGATCACGCTCTGCTCAGCCTTGCGGCACAGTATATCGGCGTGCCGAGTGTCCCCATCGCCGAACAATATTCGCTGATCCAAGCGGCCCATCCGAGGCTGGTACAAGCGGTCGAGCTGGTGCGTCCGAAAATGGCCTATGTCAGTGACGCTGTGCAATACGCGGCGGCGCTGGACCTTGATGCGATGGTTGGAATTGACATCGTTGCCAGCGTTACAGGGGGCAAGTCGAAGATCACCTCGTTCGATGCGCTTGTGTCCGGGTCGAACGGGGTTGATCTTGCACCGGCCTATGCGTCCGTGAATGGCGACACGGTTGCCAAAATCCTCATGACCAGCGGCTCGACATCGGCCCCCAAGGGTGTCCTGACCACTCAGACGATGATGTGCGTGAACCAGGCGCAACTGGCAGACAGTTTGCCGTTCTTGCATGATCGCCCGCCGCGGTTGCTTGACTGGTTGCCGTGGAACCATGTGTTCGGGGGATCGCATAACTTCAACATGATCCTCGCCAATGGCGGTACGCTGCATATTGATGACGGCAAACCGGCCCCGGGGCTTTTTGAACGAACGCTTGAAAACCACGCGATGGCCCCCGGCACGCTCAGCTTTAACGTACCAGTAGGCTATAGCCTGTTGGCCAAGGCACTGGGTGCAGACCCAGACCTGCGTCAAACGTTCTTTGCTGATCTGGATCTGATGTTCTACGCCGGAGCGTCCTTGCCGCAGGATGTGTGGCAAGCGCTTGAAAAAATGGCGGTCGAGGTCAAAGGCGAAGTGCCTTTGATGACCTCTTCCTGGGGGCTGACGGAAACCGCCCCCGCGATATTGTTGCAGACCGAACCGATTGACCGCTCTGGCATCGTCGGCGCACCTTTGGCTGGCATCACTGTGAAGCTGATCCCGGACGCCGACATGCGGTGCGAGGCCCGCGTGAAAGGGCCAAACGTCATGCAGGGGTATTTTGAGAACCCCGACAAAACCAGGGATGCATTTGACGAAGAGGGTTTCTTTATCACCGGCGACGCGATGGTGTTTGTCGACCCGGATGATCCGAACAAAGGGTTGCGATTTGACGGTCGGATATCCGAGGATTTCAAACTGCTGACCGGCACATGGGTTCGCGCGGCACAGCTGCGGATTGAAGCGCTGGAATGTCTTGCTCCGCTTGCTGCGGACGTTGTGGTGACAGGTGCTGACCGTGATGAAATCGGATTGATGATTTTCCCAAACCTCGCGGAAATGACCCGCCACGGGTATGCGCGCGAAGACGTGGCTGGCGCACTTAACTGCCCAAAGCTTCTTTCGGATATCGAGGCCCGCCTGAAACGCCGCGCCAAAGATTTCAACACCAGTTCTACCCGTATCGCGCGGGTGATCCTGCTGGCCGAGCCGCCCTCGATGCCCGAAGGCGAGAGCACCGCAAAGGGCAACCTCAATTTCCGCAAAGTGCTGACCCGGCGGGCTGATCTGCTTGCGCGGCTCTACTCCGACGCTGATCCAGCCGTCATCACAGTCTAAGGAGACACATCATGGTCGACATCACAAAAGTCCGCGCCATCGACATCCACACCCATGCAGAAGAGCCTTGTGGCTGTCACCCAGACGACGGCTATGACGATCTGCAATCCACAATGGCCGCGTATTTCAAAGCCCCGTGGAAGCACCCACCGACAATTTCCGAGACAGCGGCGCATTACCGTGAGCAAAACATCGCGGCCGTTATCTTTCCGGTCGATGCAGAACGCGAAACCGGATACCGGCGCTATTCGAACGACGAGGTCGCCGAACTGGTCGCTGAGAATTCGGATGTGCTGTTACAGTTCGCCTCAATCGATCCTTGGAAGGGCAAAATGGGGGTGCGCGAGGCACGTCGCCTTATCCGCGAATACAAGGTGAAGGGGTTCAAATTTCACCCGACCATGCAGGGCTTCTTTGCCAACGACCGGATGGCCTATCCGCTCTATGAGGCGTTGCAGGAAGAAGGCTGCATTGCGCTGTTTCACACGGGTCAAAC
>JBGCDD010000119.1:0-6604 GCA_045105075.1 Sedimentitalea sp.
CGAGGTCGCGCCCTCCCACTGGCCCTTGTCGACGGCGTTGATCCCGGCGCGGAAAATCTCGGAAATCAGCGCGGCGTGGAAAATCGCCAGACAGAGCACGCTGGCCGAATAGCGATCCAGCGAAAACACCGGGCCAAGCACGTAGTAAAACAGATAGAGCAACACCAAAAGCGGCATGTTGCGCACGAATTCGAGAATGCCAATCGCCAGCGCGCGCCCAACGATCAAATCCGACAGCCGCATCAGCGCCAGGATCAGGCCCAACACCGTGGCCAGCACAAAGGCGGTCAGCGACAGTTGGATGGTTTTGCCCAGCCCAATGATGATTTCGCCCAGCTGGAACCCGTCATCGGTCAGCCGGTAGAAATATTGCGGCATGCGGTACCATTGCCAGTTGTAGCCCATCGCCTGCGCGCCGGCATAGGCGCCATAGATGATCGCCCAGATCACCAGCAGATAAAGCGCAACCGAGACCGGCACGGAATTCAGCACCTTTTTGAAGGTCAGCGGTTTTTGGCGACGCGCGGTCATGTCCTAATGCTCCAGGATCTGACCGAGAAACAGCTTGCACCGTTCGCTTTCGGGGTTGGTAAAGAATTTCTCGGGGGGCGCGACCTCAACGATGCGTCCGGATTCCATAAACACCATTGTGTCGGCAACTTTGCGCGCAAAACCCATTTCATGCGTGACGCAGACCATGGTGATGCCGGTGTCGGCAAGTTCAACCATGACATCCAGCACCTCGTTGATCATTTCGGGATCCAGCGCTGAGGTTGGTTCGTCAAACAGCATGATCCGGGTTTCCATGCACAAAGATCGCGCAATCGCGACGCGCTGTTGCTGCCCGCCGGACAGTTGCGCGGGGTATTTGTCGGCCTGTTCGGGGATGTGCACCCGTTCGAGATACTGGCGCGCGCGCTCTTCGGCCTTGTCTTTGGGGATTTTGCGCACTTTGATTGGCCCGATGGTCAGGTTTTCCAGAATGGTCAGATGCGGGAACAGATTGAACTGTTGAAACACCATGCCAACCTCTTGGCGCAGGGTCTTGAGGTCTTTTGAATCCTCTTCGACCGACATGCCATCAACCGTGATGGTGCCGGCGCTGTGAAATTCGAGCCCGTTCAGACAGCGGATAAGGGTGGATTTGCCGGACCCGGACGGGCCACAGATGACCACGCGTTCGCCTTGTTTCACGCTCAGATCGACATCGCTAAGCGCTTGAAAGTCGCCATAAAACTTATCAACGTTCGAGACGGTGATCATGTCGGGCCTGGGGTCTGTCGCAGTCATTCAGTCACCTCGATCGGGCGGTTTTGCGGGGGCATTTCCCGGCGTGATACATGGCGTGCGACACTCAATGCCAGCATCAAACCGGTTGCGACAGCGACGGCAATGCCCAGGCGCACCCCCAGCAAACCCCAATCCATCACAACGGTAAACAGCCATATAAACAGCGCAATGCCAATCCCTTGGCGGTAAATTCCGATCCACATCGCCCAGACTGCCTGTTTTAGCGCCTGTAACAGCGAGTTAACCGAGAACAATACGACATAGAGCGGCAATATGGCGGCTTCCACTTTTAAAAACAGAGCACCCGTGCGGATCACCTCGGGATCTGAGGAAAACAGCGCAATGGCAGAGGCGCCACCAAACCACATCAATGGAAACGCGGCCAGCGTTGCCGCCACACCCAGCCGCCAGCACAGCCGAAACGACTGGCGCACCCGGTTGTGATTGTGCGCGCCAAAGTTTTGCGCGGCGATGGGCACGAGCGCGATGGTGATCCCGACCGCAGGCAACAGAAACAGCTGCTCGATGCGCAAGGATATGCCATATGCCGCCAACGGTTCCTCGCCATAGCCCTTCAGCGCGTATTGCACCACAAAACCGCTGGCGAAGTTGATGAAAAAGGTGAAACTGGTGGGAAAGGCCTGGCGGGTGATCTCAAGGTATTTCGCCGGATCGGGCGTAAATTCGCGCCATGTCAGGTTCTGCATCATCGCGCGCCCGAAGATCTTGAACAGCAGATAGGCCGCGACGCTGGATTGGCTGAGCACAGTTGCGGCGGCGATGCCGTTAAAGCCAAGGCCCGGGGTCAGGCCAGGCAGGCCGAACATCAGCAACGGGTTGAGCGCGATGTTGGCGAAAAACGCAACCACCAGAGCACGTTGCATCGAAACCGTGTCGCCGCGCGCCTGCAAGATCCCGTTGGCGGTATAGGCCAGAACGAACCCCGGCAAAGACAGTGTCAGCCAGTTGAAATAGGACTGCCCGGCGTCGCGGTAGGCCCCCGGTTCCGACACCAGCGCGATCAGCCAGGGGCCAAAAAGCACCGCAATCGCCATCAAAACCGCCGTCGACAGCGTGGCAAACCCGATGCCCTGAGCCGCCAGTTGGCGTGCCTCGGCGATGTCTTTGCGGCCTTTGGCATTGCCCACCAGCGCGCTCATCGCCGAGCCCAGGCCAAAGCCGACCGACATCAACAGAAAAAACGCCTGAAACCCGACCGCAAGCCCGGCCTGCGCCTGGGTGCCGAAGTAACCGGCATAGAATGTATCGACAATATTATAGAGCGTGCTGAACAACATCGCGAGCGCGGCCGGGATCGCCAGCTTGCGAAAGTGCCCCTGAATCGGGCCGGTGGTCAGGTCGTCATCTATCATCAATATTACTAATGTCGGATCTGTGGGCGATCTGTGCAGAGCCTTTAACGCTGTGGGATGTGGACGGCTTTGGGCACACACACATTAGCCTGACTAATATCATTCATTAAAATCCCAAAATAGCGACAACCGTTTTCTTAGGATATGGGACGGTAACGGCCGCGTGAAGCGGTCACAGCCGACATAGGGGAAAACAGTGGCACACAGTTATCGCGATCGCTTTGCCAAAGGGGTGCGAAACCTTCTGATAAACTGTGCGGATTGCAAACCCGGACAGCGTTTGTTGATCATTTGCGAAACCGATACGGTGGGCTATTACGATCCGGCGATGGGGCACGCGATCCAGACGATTGCAGAGCAATTTGGCCTGATCACCGAGCTGGTCGGGGTGCCGTTGAACCGCGATGTTTGTGATCCCGGCGCGCGCCTGAGTGCCAAGATGCTGGCTGCGGATTGCACGGTGTTTCTGGCCCGACTGGGCGATCAGATCCGGTTTCATCCCAAGAATTCGACGACCACGCAGGTGATCAGCTATGCGTTGGATTGCGAAATGCTGGCCTCGCCTTTTGGCACAATCGACTATCAAGCCTTTGAAAAGCTGCGCGATCTGATCAATGTGGCGATGGCAACGGCGCGCGATATTCATGTGACCTGCCCGGCGGGCACCGATTTTCGCGGCCGGCCTGCAACACCGCCCAGCACCGGCAGCGACACCACGCGCAAACGGTTTCCAGTTTCGGTGTTTGCGCCGATCCCGGCGATGGGCTTTGCCGGGCGGATTGCGCAGAACGGATTTCTGACCGGCACTGGCTCGCAATATTACACGCCCTGGTCGTGCGCATTGGACGACACGCTGTTTGTCAATTTTGCCAACACCCGCATCACTGGATTTGATGGCGCGCCCAAGGATGTGGTCGCCGCCAAGGCACATTACGAATTTGTGGCCGCCAAATACGGGCTTGATGCCTATTATGTGCACTCCTGGCATGGCGGCATTCATCCCGGATGCGCTTTTGATGAACCGGCGGGCGCGCATTTTGAACGCTGGAGCGGCGGGGCGTTTGGCAATCCGCGTTTGATGCATTTTCACACATGCGGGGCTTATCCACCTGGCGAAATCTCGTTGAACCTGCTCGATCCGACGATCTGCATTGACGGCGTGCCCGTCTGGGAGGCGGGCGAGTTGCACCCAAATAGGGTGCCCGGCGGCGGCGCGCTGCTGGAGGCCTATCCCGAGATGCATCTGGCCTTTTTGCACCCGGCCGCACGGGTGGGACAGGCGGCCTGTGGTCGTTTGCGCTATGCGTGACAGCTTAGTTTTGCGCGGCGGTTTCATGCAACCACATGCGAAAGGCCTGCACCGATTTCGACGCCAGCGCCTTGTGCGAGCACACAAACCAATATGAAAACTGGGAGTGCGCGACATCTTTGAACGGATAGACCAGCGTGCCCTGAGCGATGGCATCCGCCACCAACGGACCCCGTCCCATCGCCACACCCGAGCCTGCAACGGCGGCCTGAATCACCATATTGGCCTGACCATAGGTGCGGGTGCGGGGAAAATCGGGCAGCGTGGCATCGACCTCTTTCTCCCAAAACGCCCAGGTGTCATGGTGGTCCGGGGTGTCGATGGTGTCGCGCAAAATCACATGGCCCGGCAAATCGGCGATGCTGCTCAACCGGTCGGCCAGCTGGGGCGCACAGACCGGGGCCATGGTTTCGGACATCAGTTTTTCGGCGTGCATGTCGGGAAATCCGCCGGCGCTGTAGGAAATGATCACATCCGCGTCGCTGGCCGCGGGCGCTTGCGACTTTGGATCGGTGGACAGCGATATCGGAATGTCGGGATGGCGTTGATCAAACTGAAACAGGCGTGGCAGCAGCCAGACAAAGCCAAAACCGGGCGGTGCGGCGACCAACAACCCGGCGTGGCGGGTGATTTTGGCATCGCGCAGCTCGTCACAGACACGCTCAACCCGGCCAAAACCGTCGCGCACTGCGCTGGCCAGCCGCTCGCCGGTTGGGGTCGGCGTTGTGCGCCGGCTTTGACGGATCAACAGCGGGTGCCCCAGCCATTCCTCCAGCTGTTTGACGTGCTGGCTGACCGCGCTTTGCGTCACGTTCAACTCGTCGGCGGCCAGACCAAAACCTTGCAATCGAATGACCGATTCCAGCGTGCGCAGGGCAGCAAAGGGCAGGGTCTTAAGCATTGGCCAAACCTTTTGTTTCTTATGTTTCGGTGGCGCCCAGACTATGCCAATCTGCGCCCAATCGCCCCCATCACAACCCAAAACGGACGGAGCACAAGATGTATTTACGCAATTGCTGGTATGTCGCCGGGTGGAGCAAGGACTATGGGCGCACGTTAAAGGCGCAAAAGCTGCTGGGTGATGACGTTGTGTTTTATCGCCGCGCCGATGGCTCGCCCGCTGCGTTGGAAGATGCTTGTCCGCACCGCAAACTGCCTTTGTCGATGGGCGCGCTTGAGGGCGACAGGGTTGTGTGTGGCTATCACGGGCTGACCTTTGATGGCAGTGGCGCGTGCACCGACAGCCCGACCCAGCGCGGGATGACGCCGCGCCGCGCGGTGGTTCACGCCTATCCGGTGGTGGATCGTTACCGTTTGCTTTGGATCTGGATGGGGGATCCGGACCTGGCCAACCCGGATGAGATTTTTGAGATCGAGAATTTCGACAATCCCGATTGGGGCTATACCGATGGTGGCATGTTGCCGATTGCGTGCAACTATCTGTGGGTGGTCGATAATTTGCTGGATCCCAGCCATGTCGCCTGGGTGCATGTCAGTTCGTTTGGCGGCAGCGGCACCGACAATGCGCCGCTGGACATGGAAAAGACCAAACGCGGGGTGATCGTGTCGCGCTGGATTTATGATCAGCCGCCCTCGCCGTACTATAAGGACTTGGTGAAATTTGCCGGCAACTGCGACCGCAAACAGCACTACGAGATGTGCGTGCCTGCGATTGCGCTGAACAAATCGGTCTACACGCCGATTGGCACGGGAGGGCCGGACGCGGTGGCGGTTGCCGACACCTATCTCAACATTTCCTATAACTTCATGACCCCGATAGACGATGAGAACACGCAATATATCTGGTTTCAGCATCGCAACACCGACCCCAACGATGTGGCGATTTCCGAAAAGATGAACGCCGGTGCGGTGATGGCGTTCAACGAAGACAAGGTCATTCTGGAAGCGGTGCAAAAGGGGATGGGCGCGCTGAAAACGCCCAATATCGACCTTGGGTTGGATCTGGGTGCCAAGACCTTTCGCGCCCATTTGCAACGGTTGATTGATGCGGAAAACAGCGCCTAGAGGCGCAGTGCTTCAAGCCGGGCAAACAGCGCGCGGGCGGTCTTATAGGCGATCTGGGCTTTGTCCTCAGCGCTGAGGTCCGCCGGGGCCAGCGCGTGGGCGTAAGGGTCATCTTTGAAGATCGGGTAATCCGAGCCCAGCATGATGCGATCGGCGCCAAACAGTTTCACAGCCGCCTCCAAAGCGCGCGGCCCAAGCGAGGCGCAATCATACCAAAGTTGGCGCAACCGGTGGGTCGGGAACGGATCATCCGGGTTGCGATGGCGCGCGATGCTTTCGATCCGCTCAAAGATAAACGGCAGGGTGCCGCCCAGGTTAACGATCTGAAACGACACGTTCGGGTAGGTTTCCAGCATATCCGACAAGATCACAGTTAGCGCGACCTGCGCGGCGCTGGACTGCAGATCAACCGCAGACAGGCGGTATTGCATGTGATCGCTGGGACGCGGCGGGGGTTCGGCGCCGACCTTGAGGCCGGGATGCAGCATGATGTGGCAGCCATAGGTGTTGGCGGCGGCCAGCAGCGGGCGCATTTCGTCCAGATCACCCAGCGTGTTGAAATAATCCGACGGCAGGATCACCCCGGGCAGACCCAGATCGCGACGGA
>JBGCDD010000120.1:0-11342 GCA_045105075.1 Sedimentitalea sp.
CGCCAACCCTGCCAAAGTGCCCAACATGGTGGCAAATGTCGCATTCACCACTGCGATCTCAAGGCTGAGTTTCACCGCACTCCAGACCTCGGCGGACTGGAAAAGCTCTTGGTACCAGCGCAAGGACCAGCCGCCCCAGACCGGCACGATTTTGGAGTAGTTGAACGAATAGATCACCAACAGGATCAAAGGCACGTAGAAAAACGCCAATCCCAGCATCAGCATGATGGTCAAAAACCGAGAGCGTTTGGCAAGCATCGTTACGACCTCTCTGACGCTTTGCCCTGAAAATACTGGAACACCATCATCGGCAGAACCAGCAGCAACAGCAGGACAATCGCAACCGCCGCCGCAACCGGCCAATCGCTGTTTCGAGAGAATTCATTGTAAAGGATACGTCCAATCATCTGAACATTGCCGCCGCCCAGCAGATCCGGGATCACGTATTCCCCGGTCGCGGGAATGAAAACCAGCAAGCTTCCGGCAATAATGCCTGGCATCGTCAGTGGCAGTGTCACGCGGAAAAACGTGTTGATGGGGCGCGATCCAAGGTCGGCTGCGGCCTCATTCAGGCTGCCATCGAGTTTTTCCATGTTCGCATAAAGCGGCAAAATCATGAACGGCATGTAGGTGTAAACGATGCCGATATAGACGGCGAATTCGGTGTAAAGCATGCGGATCGGTTCATCGATCACGCCAATGGCCAGCAACAGGTTATTGATCGTACCCTGATCCGCCAGCAAACCCATCCAAGCATAGACCCGCAGCAGGAATGATGTCCAAAACGGTAGGATGATGCAAAACAGCAAAATCGGCTTGGCAACCGGGCCAGAGCGCACAATTGCATAGGCAATCGGATAGCCAAACAGCAGACACAACAGCGTCGATGTGATCGAAATCTTAAGCGAATTCAGGTAGGTATTTAGGTAAAGGTCGTCCTCGAGGATGTAGGAAAAGTTTTCGAAAACCACCCGGATCGTCAAAACACCGCCATCGGCCCACTCGATCATTTTGGTGAAAGGCGGGCTGGCTATGGCCAGTTCAGCCAGGCTGATCTTGGCCACAATGAAAAACGGCGCAAGAAAGAAGGTCAGCAGCCACACAAACGGAATGGCAACGATGATAAGTTGCCAGTTGCGTTGCAGCCATCGCATGACGCGGCGGTGAAACGGGCGCTTTTGTGCGGTGGCCGGCGGATCGGAGGGGGATGCTGCGTGGCTCATGAGGTGAGCAGCATCGCGCTGGATGGTTCCCACGCGATGTTGACCTGATCCTCCCAAGTGATGCCGTGTTTGCGGTTCATCGGGCGCAATTGGTTGGGGGCGGTGGCGTCAATGATCTGACCGTTTGGCAATTTGATTTTATAGATCGAGGACTCGCCCAGATAGCCGACATCATCGACAACGCCGCTGACTTGATTGACACCTGAAACCGGATCGTCAGATTTGGTGATGCGGATTTTTTCAGGCCGGATGCCGACCCAGATCTTGCTGCCTTCTTTCACCGACTGACCGTGGTCAATATAGACGTCGCAAACCTCGGTTTTGACGCGCACATGGTCGGGGCTGTCCTCAATCACGCGGCCCTCGAAAATATTGGCCGAGCCGATAAAATCAGCAACAAAACGCGACTCCGGAAACTCATAGACCTCGGTTGGTGTGCCGATTTGCTGGAACCGCCCGGCGTCCATCACCGCCAAACGCGTGGCCAGCGTCATGGCCTCTTCTTGATCATGGGTCACGACAACAAAGGTGACGCCGACTTTTTCCTGGATATTGGCCAGCTCGAACTGGGTTTGTTTGCGCAGCTTTTTGTCAAGGGCGGCCAGCGGTTCGTCCAGCAGCAACAGTTTGGGTTCTTTGACCAAAGCGCGTGCCAGAGCCACCCGCTGGCGCTGCCCACCCGACAATTGCTGGGGTTTTCGTTTTTTGAAATCCGCCAGCTCAACCAGCGTCAGAATATCGTGGACGCGGTCTTTGATTTCACTGCGCGAGATACGATCTTGTTGCAGCCCAAAAGCAATGTTCTTTTCCACGCTCATATGCGGAAACAGCGCGTAGCTTTGGAACATCATATTGGTGGGGCGGTCATAGGCCGGGACATCGGACATATCCGCGCCGTCGATGTTGATGGAACCGCCGTTCAGGTCCTCAAACCCGGCAAGCATCCGCAACAGCGTGGATTTCCCGCAGCCCGAGCCACCGAGCAGGCAGAAAAGCTCGCCTGCGTAGATGTCCAGATCCACATTGTCGACGGCGGTCACCGCACCGTATTTCTTGGTCACGCCCTTGATCTGCACCAAGGGCGTTTGCCCCTCGGGATCAAGCCAGGGGGTGTCGGTGGCCGTGTCTGCTGCTGTCAATCTGGGCCTCGCATTCTGTCGCCGATGGATGTGCAAATGCGGTGGCGTCTTTCACAAACGCCACCGCCCCTGGTCTTTGCGTCGCCGATCAGTTGCCAGCTTTGAAGTCTGTCCAGGTGCGGGTTTGCAAACGCTCAATACGCGGAGGCAGCACAGCCGTGGTATACATCAACGCAACTTGTTCCGAGGTTGGAAAGGCGGCGGGGCTTGACAGGACTTCTTCGTCCACCATTGGCTTGGCGGTCAGGTTCGCGGTCGCATACCAGGTAAAGTTACTGTCCGCTGCGCCGACTTCGGGGCGCATCATGTAGTTCAGAAACAGGTGTGCGTCTTCGACGTTTTTTGCATCTGACGGGATCAACCAGCCATCAATCCACAGCTGCGCAGCATTCTCGCCCTTGGGCAGGAAGAAATCGAGAACCACGCCGGTTTCCGCCTCGGCAGCGCCGGACATCGCTAACAGCCCATCCGGACCCCAGGTCACGGACACACAGAATTCGCGCTGCGGCATCCGCTGATAGGCGTAGTTGTCAAAGGTTTTGACGAACGGACGCACCTTGGCAAGCATCGCGCCGGCCGCTTTGTAATCGTCGGGGTTGGTCGAGTTGGGGTCCAGACCAAGGTGGGCCAGCGCCATCGGGATGATATCGCCTGGGGAATCGAGGAACGACACGCCGCAGGAGGCCAGCTTTTCCATGTGCGCCGGATCAAACACCATATCCATCGAACCGATCGGCGCATCAGGGTAGGTTTCCAGCACCAGTTCCTGGTTATAGGTCACGCCATGGGTGCCCCACATGTAGGGAATGAAATGCGCATTGTCGGGGTCCCAGTCGGCCGCAAGCTGCGCCATCAGAGCCGGATCCATGTGCTGCACGTTGTCCAGCTTGGACTTGTCCAGGGGTGCAATGATGCCCGCGCGGATCAAACGCGCAGTGTCGCCACCCGAATGGCTGACAACGTCATAGCCGCTGTTGCCCGCAAGCAGTTTTGCGTCGATGGATTCTGCGGAATCGTAGGGGTCATAAATGACCTTGATGCCGTATTCTTTTTCGAAATTCGCGATGGTGTCTTCGCCGATGTATTCACCCCAGTTGGTCACCTTGAGAACGCGGTCCTCGGCAAGGGCGGCACCTGTGATGAACGTAAGCGTTGAGGCAGCGAAAGTGACCGCTGCGATGCCTTTCGTGATTTTCATGATGTTTTTTCTTTCCCTGTTTTTGATGCTGTTGACCGGGTTACACGCAAGTGCTGAACAGAAGGACTTTTCAGCCCCCAAAACGGGTCCCGGATCGTTTGCATGGATCTGACATTTTGAATGGTCATTCAGAACGGTAGTCGGATGCAATCGCCCGAGTCAAGCAAGAGGGGCGAACTGCTCTACCAAGCTGTCAACTTGCGTAAAGCCCCCAATAATAGTGCTTTTTAGGACGGTTTTTGGCGGGTGAAGCCAAAGCTGAGTTTTATTACAGGTTGTCTTCTGACTGGCCGTTCAATCAGAGACGCTTGACGGCAAGATTGCTTTGCTGGTTATGATGTGTCCAAGCCTCTGTCACTGGGACCTTAGCGCGCGTCCAATGGGGGCGCATGACAGGCCGGTTCAACCCAAGGTTATTCAGAGTCATCCAACAGGGTGAACATTGAGAGCGGATCGAAACGATGGATCAAAAGGTCAGAGACACGTCAATTCCCAAGAACTGGGATCGCCGCGGACTGCCGGGCTGGACCTATCACAGCGCCGCGTTGCTGGGGCTGGAAAAAGAAACTCTGTTCAAAACTCATTGGCAAATCGCCTGCCATGTGTCGGATGTGCCGGACAAGGGATCGTTCAGAACCTTCGATCTGTGCGAAGAGCGCGCCATTGTTTTGCGAGATGGCGAAGGCAACGTGCGGGCGTTTCAAAACATCTGCCGTCATCGCGGCTCGCGTCTGGTTGCCAAAGAGCAAGGCACCTGTCCCAGCGCTTTGATTTGCCCGTTTCATGGGTGGGTCTACAATCTTGATGGCACCCTGCGAGGGGCTGCGCGCCCAGAATCGTTTCCGGCAATGGACAAACACCAATTTGCATTGCGCCCGATTGAAATGGAAATCTGGCATGGGTTTGTGTTCTTGCGGTTCATGCCGGGCCCACAACCGTCGGTTGCTGACCTTTTGGCCCCGTTTGAGGCGGAAGCTGCGGCCTATCGGATGGCGGATCATGTTCCAACAGACGGATTCTGGACAGAAGAGTCCCCGGTGAATTGGAAATCCGTGCGCGATGTCGACAACGAAGGCTATCACGTTGCCATGGCGCATCCCGGTTTGCAGGATCTTTACGGATCGAGTTACAATGATGAACCTTTTGTGAATGGTGTGTCCCGGTCAGAGGGGCAATACACGCAAACCAAGGGGCGCCGGTGGGCTGTGCGCAATTACAAAAAGCTGTCCAAACCACAGTCGCATCTGCCGGAGCATTTGCATCAGAGTTGGCTCTATTATGGCATATTTCCCAACGCGGTCATTGCCATGACGCCTGAAACCGTCCTGTTTTATCAGGAGTTTCCGCTCTCTACGGGCAAATCCGTGCTTCGCAGCGCAACCTACCGCAATCCGTCAGAAGACCGCCAACAACGGGCTGCGCGCTATCTTAGCGCGCGGATCGATCGTGAAACCGCACAAGAAGATATCCAGCTGACGATTTGGTCAAACGAGGCGATGGCCTCCAGTGGCTTCGAAGGGTTTTACCTGTCGGATCTGGAATACGGCGTGCGCAGTCATCACGACCATTTGCGCCGGGCTCTGCCGATATACACCCTTGAAGAGGCCCCAAATGAAGACGATGTGGTCGAGCTGAACAGATCCATGCAGGCGCAACTGGGGTGACGACAACCCCCTGCAACGAGAACGAGGCAAACCGCCAGATGGCCCTGTTGCATGAGCCGGTGGGCGCGAACGGGTCCGGTGCCGTGCGCTACGCGGCGGCGATGTATTTCTACAACCAGAAATCAATGCCCGCAGACATGCTGGAAATCTACCGTGCCTGTAGTAAATTTGATCGCGAAGACCCCATCGACATGGCCCGACACAAAGGTGTCGATGTTCCATCGGTGGCGATCTTGCGGCAGGATATATGACAATGGGGTCTCAAAACCCGGACGTTATCGTGATCGGGGCCGGTGTCGCGGGTTTGGCGGCCTCACAGGCGCTGCGCCGAGCTGGTCTTG
The DNA here is from genome assembly GCA_045105075.1 of Sedimentitalea sp. Taxonomy (GTDB): domain Bacteria; phylum Pseudomonadota; class Alphaproteobacteria; order Rhodobacterales; family Rhodobacteraceae; genus JBGCDD01. The sequence continues at coordinate 5,566 of JBGCDD010000120.1, forward strand.
ACGTCATTGTTCTGGAAGCCGCAGGCCATTCGGGCGGGCGCTGTGTCACGGATCTCACAACGTTTTCGCAACCTTTCGACCGGGGCGGTTCATGGCTGCATTCCGCAGCGATCAATCCCCTTGCGCGGATCGCTGAACAGCAAGGCATTGCCCTGCACAAAAAGGAATGGAGCTATATCAAAGTCCATGCGGACGGGCATGATCTGGGCGTGAGCGAAGTTGCCGACTATAACACCTACTATGAAACGATGTGGGAAGCGATCGACCGCAGGGGGGCGTCCGCGCCCGACACGACCATGCTCGACGCCATGCCTGATGCACCTTGGAAGGATACCGTTGTGCATACGATTGCGCAGATGGTGGGCGCTAATGCTGATGTGACCTCGGCCCGGGACAGCTATAATTATGCTGACGCACCGGGGGACTGGCTTGTTGCGGGCGGGCTTGGAGATTTTGTGCAAAGCCTGCACGCCGATGTGCGGGTCCGCCACACCTGCCGCGTTGCCAAGATCGACTATTCTGGGCAGGAGGTTGCTGTGGCCACGTCCCAGGGCACCTTAAAGGCGCGCCATGTGATTGTGACCGTTTCAACCGGTGTGCTGGCGGCCCAGGCGATCGAGTTCATTCCGCCATTGCCCGCATCAAAACGCGACGCCATTGCGCAACTTCCAAACGGGTTGCTCAATAAAATCGGGATCGAATTTGATCCGGCCTGGGCGAGTGCCGTCGAGGGCGATATGATCGACTACCACACCGGGGGTGATGCATTTTGTACGGTTCAATTCGGGTTTTACGGCACCAATCTGGCGGTGGGTTTTGTCGCGGGCCGCTTTGCGGATGCGCTTGAACGCGAAGGGCCGGGGGCTGCGACAGATTTTTGCCTGAACGCGTTGGGCGCAACCTTTGGCAGCGACATCAGCACGCACATCCGAAAAACCGATGAAACAGCATGGCGCGGTAATGTGAACACGCGGGGATCCTACAGCTATGCCAAACCCGGCGGTGCCGGCGCGCGGCGCATTCTGGCGCAACCCGTTGCCGGCAAAGTGCATTTCGCCGGTGAGGCCACAATGACAGACACCTATTCGACGGTGCATGGCGCCTATCTCAGCGGGCAACGCGTGGCCACACAGGTTATCGCGCAGCTCAGCCCACACCTCTCAGACTGACGGAGCCCAAAGTGGAAAACACGAACGCAAAGAACTGGGACAACGACCACTTTATGCATCCGTGGGAGGGCATGGATGAATTGGGTCATAATGACCGGGCGTTTATGGAATCCAGCACGGGCGTCTATGTGACCAACGACGCCGGCCAAAAGCTGATCGATGGACCTGCGGGCATGTGGTGCGTGCAGGTGGGCTATGGGCGCGACGAAATTGCCGATGCGATGGCCGATCAGGCCCGGAAACTGGCCTATTTTTCGCCCTTCAACAACACCAACTCAGTGGCCAGCGCATTTGCCCGCGAGATCGCCAAACGCACGCCGGGGGACCTGAACCACGTTTTCTTTACCACCGGTGGGTCGACTGCGGTGGATTCCGCCATCCGTTTTGTTCATTTTCGCAACAATTTGCTGGGCAAACCGAACAAAAAGAAAATCATCTCGCGTCAAAAGGCCTATCACGGCAGCACCTACCTGTCCGCCGCTGTCAGCGGCAAGGAACGCGACCGGTTGTGGCTGGATAAACCCGATGGGCTGGCGCATTTCCTGCCCGACGTGAACCCCTTGATGCGCGGTGCAGACCAAAGCATTGACGCCTTTCTTGACGAAAAAATTGCTGATCTGGAAAACGCAATTCTGGAGCTTGGTGGTGAAAACATCGCCGCGTTCATTGCCGAACCTGTGTTGGCATCGGGCGGCGTAATTGTGCCCCCCAAGGGCTATCACAAACGCTGTATCGAACTCTGCCACGCGCATGACATTCTCTATATCTCTGACGAAGTTGTCACTGCGTTCGGGCGATTGGGCCATTGGTTCGCATCGGAGGATGTTTTTGGTATTCAGCCCGACATCATCACCTGCGCCAAAGGTCTTACATCCGGCTATGCGCCGATGGGGGCGGCGATCTTCTCGGATCGCCTGATCGACAGCGTGTCAGGCGACAAAGGGCAGGGGGCGGTTTTCTCAAACGGTTACACCTATTCCGGCCATCCCGTCAGCGCGGCCGCTGGCTTGGCAAGCATGCGCATCATTGAGAACGAGGGCATTCTGGATCACGTCCGCTCTGTGACGCCGCAATTCCAGGATAGGTTGAATGGGTTGGCGGATCTGGACCTCGTGGTTGATACCCGCGGGATGGGTTTGATGGGCTGCGTGCAATGTTCGTATGAAGGGAGCACGCATGGCGCTTTGGAGCGTGACTATGAATTGGGCGCAAAGATTGATGCGGAATGCCAAGCACGCGGTTTGGTGCTGCGCCCTTTGATCAACATGTGTGTGATGTCCCCGCCACTGGTGATTTCTGAGACGCAAATCGACACAATGTTTGATATCTTGGAGCAAGCGATAAAAGCGGTGCGCTGAGGTACCGGCGCTGCGCCTGCCATCGTGCAGCCCCGCAATCCGGTGCCGTTAAATCCCCGGCGACGCCGCCACAAAACACGCCATCGCTGATTTCTTTTGCCCCGGTCAGCCAGCGAAACCATTGTCCGACACCAACCTTTTCAAAGAGATGCACCATCATCTCGGCTCTGGCGCGCCTTGCCAGACCCACAGCGCCAAACGCGAGTGTGAGCACAACTTTGATCGCAAGCAGTGCGCCCGTTCAATGTGTCGCGCACAGCTTGATGCGCGCGACAGCAAGGGTTTTGATCACGACAGACCACCGGTGCAAGCAACAGCCAAATGCCCCTCGATCACAGTCGGTTAGCCCGTTTTCTGTGCACGCCGACGCATAAGGGCGAGACCGGCAAGACCTGCAACAAGAAGCGGCATGGATGCAGGGATCGGCACTGCAGAGACACCGATCGTGAGGGCGCCCCCCAAGGCCACCGTATCAAGGTTAGTGCCCTCACCGATGGTCACCAGGATGCCACCGTTTGCGAAGACGAAGTCTGTTGCCAGGCCGGGTACGAAAGTGCCCATTGAGCTTGCTGTTGTGCCCGCTGCAAGGATGTCGACCGTGGCTGCAAAACCGGGGGTAAAGTCGATGATCGAGGCGCTGGCGATGTGTTGGCCAAACTCAAAGAAATAGCTGTCGACTGTATTTGCGGTGTCGTCATAGACGCCCAGGTCATTGACCGGATCGGCCACATCCAAAATCATTGTCAGGCTGTTTGATGTGAAATTCACATCATAAGTGCCGAACGCAAAACCGGGCAGCTCAACGGTGTTGTCAATTGCAACGGGTCCGGCAACATCGACAGTAAAAGCAGCACCGCCTGTGACACCGCCAGTACCGCTCAGGCCGCCATCCTGAAAGATGTTAACGGCCTGCTGGACCGAAGCCAGTGGTGCGGCAATTGCTGTTCCTGACATGACCAGAGCACCAAGCACCGACTCAACGGCCCGCGATGATACGGTTCTCTTCGTTTTGAGAGTTGTGGAAAAAGGCGCCCCCACTGACTGAGACCACCTTGTGTGCTATTTGCCGTGGTAGGCTTGGCTGACGGCAAAGCTGTCTTCGAACCAATGCCACAGCACGATTTGGCCATCGCGGACCTTGGCGCGTAGGGCGAAAGAAAAATCACCGATTTCTTTGCCGGAATGGGGCGTGATGCCATTCATCACCCCAAAAACGGCAACCGTATCACCAGAGGCAAATGCGTCGGTGTTTTCCCATTTGGTTGTTTTAAGGTTGGCGCCAAAGACGCCAAGGAATTCAAAAATCGCTGCTTTGCCTTTGGTTTCACCAATCCAGGGCAATGTGCTGTCACCTTCGTTGTGCCAGACCATATCGTCGGCCATCAGCGGCGACATTGCTTCCTGGCCTTTGCTCATCGCGCCCATGAAGGCCATGACCGTGTCAAAGCTTGCTTGGCTGGTATCGTCCATATCCTGGGCTCTCAGTTCTTGTGTAAGGATCAGCGCCAATGCGCCGGCAAGGGTTGTCGTCAACAGTGTTCGTCGTTTCATTTTGCAAGCGTCCTTCATTCCTGTTTGTGACCAGGGGTTGCATTTTGGTGTTTTGTGCGCGCGGTTTGGGGCAAAGAATGGGCCGTCTGATGCGATCAGAACTTTCCTGAATTGGTCGTGGTGCATTCGGGTCAGGCATCGGCGTGACGACATCGCAATGTTCGATCGGCATGGAGTTAGCGCCAACCGGTTTGCGTCTGTGGTCATGTCACATTGGCCAAAAGGAAACTGAACCTGCCCTTTGCCTGCACGGCAGCTGGCCCTGACCTTTTTGCCAAAGTGATGGCAAAGCGGTAACAGGTGGCGATCCGCATTGTTGGTTTTGAAGACTGCAGAGCACTTCATAAGATTGTGTCCCATCCGTATGCGACAAACGTATTGAGGTCCGATAGTTTTGACTATTTGCTGATTTCAGATGGCGTTGTTCGGCTGAGCGGAACTATCAAGGACCACGTGAATGCTGGCCCCGCTCCAAAGCAACAGACCGATGATCTATCCTTCGCACGTCTATGCAAAAGTTGTGCTCGTGGACGAAGCCTCTCGCGCGGCAATGGCGTTTGGAGCTGATGGATTACGCGACCTGTTTGAAGACTGAGGTTTCTCAATCGGCAGACAACAGGGTTTAATGGTCAGCAAGAGCGCAACACTGCGTCGGGAGCGGAGGATCCCCTTACTTGCATGCACTGCCGGCAGCGAAAGATAGGCGCATTTGGGGTTTGGCAGAGCAATCCCAGCGGTCATTGTTTTTGGCGCATCCGCCAGACACGGCGACGCGTGAGTGGCTTTGCAAGTCTCAACTTCAAAGCACAGAAACCGAGGTTACGCCCTCAGTCTACAACGCGCGGATTGGCAACCCTCAGGCTGCAAAGTTGGGGATCAGCGCTGACCCACCACCTAAACATATACATGTTCGCCCCGGCGGTGGCCTGTCGCGCGCCGGCAACAAATGGGTCGTATGCAAACGAGGGCCTTTCCGGGATATCCGGGTCCTGTCATGGTCGTTCCGGGTTTTGTTTTTGGAAGGGCGGACGGCGGAATGCCGCACCAGGCCGCTTACTTTTTTCGGCGACCTTATCGAACTGGCAAGTGGAGAGGCTTTTGCCAAGTCCCTCCCTCCGCTGCGCAATTCAGAACCGAGGGTATACGCCAAATCGCCCTTCGGTTTTGACCTTCCCGCCGGGTCTCGCTCATTCATCACAAGAGTTTGCGGAATTGGATTTCATATTCCTCGGCGCGCTTGTGCGGTAGTTTGATTGCCCAATGAAGGGTGCGGCCTGACAGTGTTGTAATCGTACCGCCAAAGGGCCAGTTTGCGGCGGGCGTCGTCCAAGTTGTCGACCCATTCCTCGTTCAGCAGTTCGTCTCGCAAGCTGCCATTGAATGCTTCAACGAAGGCATTGTGCTGAGGTTTTCCCCGTTGCACGGCAACACATTTAAAGCATGTGTGAGAGTGGGGATCGATTTGGTGCCAATCGACGTCGTTCTCGTTTGCCCATTTCAAAATTGCTCGGCTGGTGAACTCGGTGCCGTTGTCACTGACTATGCTGGTAGGCTTGGTCTGGACCTGTCGCGGTTTGATGGCGCTCCTTTGATAGCATTTACTGCACCAAAGGAGACTGACTATGGGACTAAAACGGACGGATGAATTCCGCAAGGACGCGGTGCGTATCGCACTGACCAGTGGGCTTACCGTTGCCCG
>JBGCDD010000121.1:0-20771 GCA_045105075.1 Sedimentitalea sp.
CAGTTTCGAGGAGTTCTTTGGCGACAGTCTGTCATCGCTCGACAATATGGTTGACCGCTCGCCCGCCGGACGGCTTGAGGTGGCCGGGCCGCCGCTGCGTTACATGCACCATTGCAACTGGAAGATGCTGGTGGAAAACCAAACCGACACCTGCCACCCGATGGTCGCCCACGAATCCAGCGCGGGCACGGCGGTCAAGCTGTTCGAAGAGCTTGATTTGCCCGAAGGCGCGCCCAAACCAGCCGCCATGCAGATCATCGCGCCGTTCATGAGCCCCTATGAGTTCTTTGAAAACATGGGGATACGCACCTGGCCCAATGGGCACGGCCACACCGGGGTGCATCATTCAATTCATTCCGACTACTCGGCCATTCCCGGATATTTTGAGGCGATGACCGAGGCTTACGGCGAAGATCGCGCCAAAGAAATCCTGGATGAGAACCGCCACAATACGGTTTATTTCCCCAACATCATGGTGAAGGGGCCGATCCAGCAGTTGCGCATATTCATCCCGCTTGCGGCGAACAAAACGCTGGTGGAAAGCTATATTTACCGCCTGGTGGACGCCCCGGACGACCTGGTCGCGCGCACCGCAATGTACAACCGAATGATCAACGCGCCGACCTCCATTGTCGGCCACGACGATCTGGAAATGTACGAACGCGCCCAAGAAGGGCTTGAAGTCGATGGACTCGAGTGGGTCAACATTCAACGCCTTTACGAAGAAGACGAGGATTTCGATGTTGAGGCTGTGGAAAATGGCACGACGGAACGGCAAATGCGCAACCAGTTCAACGCGTGGGTCAAGTTCATGACGGCCGATATGGCCCAAACCGAGGCCGCAGAATGACCACGCGCGAGGATCTGATCGACTTTGTCTATGCCGAAGCACGGATGCTGGACGAGGGCCGCTTTACCGAGTGGCTGGCGCTTTGGTTGCCCGATGGGCATTACTGGATGCCGTTGGAATATGGCCAGAGTGACCCGCACAACGTGACCTCGCTGATGTATGAAGACATGTTCATGCTGAAGCTGCGGGTTGAGCGTTTGAACGGCGCGCGCACCTTCAGCCAGAAACCCAAAAGCCGCTGTCATCACGTGCTGCAGCGCCCCTTCGTGGACGAGATGAACGGCGATCGTTTCGTGACGACCACATCGATGCATTACGTCGAAACGCGGCTCGATGAACAGCAACTGATCGCCTGCACTGCGCGTCATGATCTGGCGCTGGTGGATGGCGCTTTGCGGATCGCGAACAAGCGGGTCGATATCGTCAATTGCGACGCGGCCTTTCGCAACATCCAGTTGCTGCCATGATCCGCGCCGGGATTGAGACGGTTTACGCGGCTTTCGCTGACAGTGCTGCGCGGTGGCCAGACCGCCCGGCGCTGAATGTTCTGGCGGAAACCGACGAGATCTACGGAATTGAACCGGGTGAAAGCAGCTATACACAGATCCTGTCGGCCGCCGATGCACTGGCTGAACGGCTGGATACAGCGGGATATGCGCGCGGCCATCGGGTCATGTTGCTCTTGGAAAACCGCCCGGCGTATTTCATCTGGTGGCTGGCGCTGAACCGGCTGGGGGTGTCGGTCGTGCCGGTCAATCCGGATCTGCGCCATCACGAGCTGAGCTATATGATTGGCCATGCCGAGCCGGTTCTGGCTGTTGCAACGCCCGGGCGGTGCGCCGATCTGGAGGCTGCCGCGGCGCAGGCCGGGCTGGCGATGCACGTGATCGCGCTGGATGGCACGATCCCAACACCACGCAACGCGGCGATGATTGCGCTGCGCGACGGTGGGGCCGACAACACTGAGGCCGCGCTGCTTTACACCTCGGGCACGACGGGCCAGCCCAAGGGTTGCATCCTGACCAACACCTATTTCATGACCGCCGGTGACTGGTACGCGGGCGCGGGCGGGCTCTGTGCGCTCAGCGAAACGGGCGAGCGGATGATCACCCCGTTGCCGCTGTTTCATATGAACGCGATGGCCTGTTCCTTTATGGGCATGGTGGTTGTGGGCGGCTGTCTGACTGTGCTCGATCGGTTCCATCCCAGCACCTGGTGGGACAGTGTTGCCGCCTCGCGCGCCACCTGCCTGCACTATCTCGGCGTGATGCCGTCGATGCTGATGGGCGCGCCAGAAACCGCGCAGGACCGCGCGCATTCGGTGCGTTTCGGCTTTGGCGCCGGGGTCGATCCCAAATTGCACGCTCCGTTCGAGGCGCGGTTTGGCTTTCCACTGGTCGAGGGTTGGGCGATGACCGAAACCGGCGTGGCAGCCGCGATCACCAACAATATCGAGCCGCGCCGTGTCGGTGAAAGCTGTCTGGGCCGCCCGGGCGACAATATTGAGTCCCGCATCATCGACGATGCTGGCCAGGAGACCGACACCGGCGAATTGCTGGTGCGCTGCGCTGGGCCGGACCCACGTCGGGGGTTCTTTGCGGGCTATTTCAAGAACGCGGCGGCCACGGACGAGGCTTGGCAGGGCGGCTGGTTTCACACCGGGGATCTGGTGCGTCGCGCGCCGGACGGGTCCGTGTTTTTCGTTGATCGCAAGAAAAACGTGATCCGCCGCTCGGGCGAAAACATCGCCGCGGTTGAGGTCGAATCGGTGTTGATGCGCCACCTCCAGATCACCGCTGCCGCCGTCGCGCCTGTGCCTGATGATCTGCGGGGAGACGAGGTGTTTGCCTGTCTCGTGGTCACGCCCGAGGCGGATGCCGAGGAAATTGCGCGCTGGGCCTTGGGCCAAATGGCCTATTACAAAGTGCCGGGCTACATCGCCTTTGTCGACGCGTTGCCGCTGACCGCGACCCAGAAAATCCAGCGCGCCACGTTGAAAACCACCGCATTGACGTTGCTTGATGACCCGGCCACCGTTGATACCCGTGCGCTCAAAAAGCGCCAAACCGCATGAGCCGCGCGCCCTATGACGGCGTGGTGCTGACCTGCCCGGTGAGTGTGCCTTATGTGCGCTATTCGCAAAACACCGCCCATTGGTGGATCGCGCGGGGGCTGCGCGCGGTACTGGATCGCGCAGGGATCAGCCCCCGCGAACTGGACGGTTTTTCGGTGTCCAGTTTCACCCTGTTTCCCGACACGCCGGTGGGTCTGACGCAACATCTGGGTCTGACCCTGCGCTATCTGGATTCGGTGCCTATGGGAGGCGCCAGCGGGGTCGTCGCCCTTCGCCGGGCCGCGCGCGCAGTGCAGGCGGGCGACGTTGACGTGGTGGCCTGCGTCGCCGGAGACAGCAATCAGATCGACAGCTTCCGCACCTTGCTTAGCTCGTTTTCGCGCTTTTCGATGGATGCAACTTACCCTTACGGATTCGGTGGGCCCAACGCCAGTTTTGCTTTGCTCACAGATGCTTACATGGCCGAATATGGCGCCACCCGCGAAGATTTCGGACGCATCGCGGTGGCTCAGCGCGCCAATGCGCTGCACAACCCGGACGCGCTGATGAAAAAACCGTTGAGCATGGAACAGTATCTTGGCGCGCGCGCCATCGCCGAGCCTATCGCGCTGTTTGACTGTGTGATGCCTTGCGCCGGTGCCGAGGCGTTTTTGGTGATGTCCGAAGACGCCGCACGCGCCCGCGGGCTGCCATTTGCCCGCATTTCCAGCACGATTGAGCGTCACAACGCGTTCCCCGATGATCCGATCCAGCTGCGCGGCGGTTGGGCGATGGATATCGATGACCTTTATTGCGCGGCGGGGCATGGCCCCGAAGCCATCGACGTTTTGGAAACCTATGACGACTATCCGGTGATTTCGATGATGCAAATCGAAGACTTGGGGTTTTGCGCCAAAGGCAAAGCAGCCGAATTTGTGCGTGCGCATGATCTGACGATCTCTGGCGACTTCCCGCACAACACCTCGGGCGGGCAATTGTCGGTCGGGCAGGCCGGCGCGGCGGGGGGCTATCTGGGGTTGGTCGAAGGGCTGCGCCAAGTCACCGGACAAGCTGGCCCAATGCAAGTGGCCGGGGCCAACAGGGCAATGATCTCGGGCTTTGGCATGATCAATTATGACCGCGGCGTCTGTTCGGCGGCGGCCATTCTGGAGGGGGTAACATGACCCAACCGTTGCGCCCGCCCCAAAAGAAGGACCCGCAAAAACGCACGATTGTGCCGACGCTGCCCCCGACGCAACGCTCTCGCGCGGCGATTGGGCTGACTGTTGCAGCCGCCGAAGGGCGTTTTGCCTTGCAACACTGCGCAGATTGCGGCGCGGTGCAATATCCGCCCCGCGATGCCTGTTCTTCCTGTTTGTCGGTGGATCTGATCTGGCGCGACACTGACCCGAGTGCGCATGTGCTGGCGCAAACCCGCATCCATGCCTCGCCCGATCCCTATTTTCGCGACCGCTTGCCGTGGCGCATGGGCTCGGTGAAACTGGCCGCCGGACCCGTGGCGGTGTGCCATCTGCACGGCGATTTGGCGCGCGGTGATGATGTGCGCCTGGCGCTGAAACTCGACAAAGCGGGGCAGGGGGTTTTGATCGCCCTGCCGCAGCAAAGGACCCCAGATATGGAAGATGACCCCAGCCTGCGCGCGCTCACCTGTCACCCCAAACACCGCCGCGTTCTGATCACTGATGCGCGCGCGCCGGTGGCCGGTCCGCTGGCAAACGCGCTGCTGAAGGCGGGCGCAACCACCGTGTTCATGGGCGAGCCCGAACCATGGCGGCGCTGGCCAGAACGCGATGCTTTGACCGCGATAAACGGGGTTGAAATGTTGCCTTTGGATGTGACGGACACGCGCTCGGTCGCCAAACTGGCCGGGGAAATCGGCGGCAAGGTCGATATTCTGATCAACACCGCCCGCTATATTCGCCCCGGCGGCGTGTTGGGTCAGGACACGGTTTTTGCCCGCGACGAAATGGAGATCAACGTGCTGGGTCTGATGCGACTGGCTCAAGGGTTTGGCCCCGGCATGGCCGCGCGCACGGCGGATGGCACCAATGCGTCGGCGGCGTTTGTCAACATTCTGTCCGCCCATGCGCTGGTGCCCGACGCCGGGTTTGGCGCTTTTGCAGCGTCTCAGGCGGCGGCGCGCTCGCTCACGCAGACCTTGCGCGGTGAATTTCGCGGCTCGGGGCTGCGGGTGATGAACGTCTATACCGGGCCTACGGATGATGACTGGCACCAACCTTTGCCGCCGCCCAAAGTCGCGCCGGGTGCCCTGGCCCGCGCTGTCGTCGAAGGCTTGATCGAAGGCCACGAGGATGTCTGGTGTGGCGACGTGGCCCGCGATTTGGCCGAGCGCTGGAAATCCGATGCCAAGGTGTTGGAACGCGAAATGACAGGAGGTGGGGCATGAGTGTTCTGGCGCAAATTGCCAATGCCCTGGCCAGCGGAGCCGTGCGGGTGGTCGATCTGACCCACACGCTGGATCCTGATTTTCCGGTGATCATCCTGCCGCCGGAATTTGGCCAATGCGCGCGGTTTCGCATGGAAGAGGTCAGCGCCTATGATCATCGTGGCCCGGCCTGGAAGTGGCACAATCTCACGCTGAACGAACACACCGGCACCCATTTTGATGCGCCGATCCACTGGATTTCGGGGCGCGATGTGCCAAACGGTGCGGTGGACGAAATTGACCCCGGTGCCTTTGTCGGCCCGGTCGTGGTGATCGATTGCTCGGACGGGGCGGCGCAGAATGATGATTTCGAACTGACGCCCGAGATCATTGCCAAATGGGAGGGCGAACACGGCCAGATCCCTGAAGGCGCGTGGGTGCTGATGCGCACGGATTGGTCCAAACGCGCGGGCATCGATTATCTTAACATGGCCGAAGACGGCCCCCATTCGCCTGGCCCAACACCTGCGGCAATTGAAAAACTGCTGACCCGTGGCATTCGCGGTTTTGGTACCGAAACAGTTGGCACCGATGCCGGGCAGGGCATGCATTACACCCCGCCTTATCCGGCGCATTACCTGCTGCACGGCGCTGGCAAATTCGGGCTGCAATGCCTTGCCAACCTTGATCTTTTGCCTGCCACGGGCGCGATGCTGATGGCGGCGCCGCTAAAGATCAAAGGCGGCACCGGCAGCCCGTTGCGCGTGCTGGCCCTGATCGAAGGAGACACGCCATGACCCAATACACCGCCCTGATCACCGGGGGCAGCAAGGGCATCGGTGCGGATCTGGCGCAGCGCCTGCTGGAGCAGGATTACCGCGTGATCACAATGGCGCGCCACGCACCCGACTGGAGCCATCCGAAACTGGAGCATGTCGAGGTTGATCTGCTGGATGCGGAGGCGGTGGAGCGCGTGGCGACCGACATTGCTGCGCGCCATGACGTGAGCCATCTGGTGCACAATGCCGGGCTGATCTGGCCGAACCTCGTAGAAGAGGCCAAGCCGTCCGACATCACCGGTCTTGCGCAACTGCATCTCGGGGCTGCGCTGACCCTGCTGCAAGCCTGCTTGCCGTCAATGAAAGACCGCCAGTTTGGCCGGGTGTTGTTCAACGCCTCGCGTGCGGCTCTGGGCGTGCCGACGCGCACGGCGTATTCGGCCACCAAAGCGGGCATGATCGGCATGGCGCGCACTTGGGCGCTTGAGCTCGCACCGCTGGGCATTACCGTGAATGTGGTCGCGCCTGGCCCGATCTTGACCGACAATTTCTGGGGCATCATCCCCAAAGGATCGGAGCGCGAATCCCAACTGGCCGAGCGCATTCCCGTGGGCCGCCTTGGCACCACGCAGGACGTCACCAAGGCCTTTCTGTACTTTTGCGATCCCGAAAACGGCTTTGTCACGGGGCAAACGCTTTATGTTTGTGGCGGCGCCAGCGTGGGAACCGTGGCGCTGTAACGCGCGGCGCTTGACAACGCCCGCCCACCGCGTGCAGATGACCGCGCTGGTGCCTGTGCTCAAACGCAGGTGAAAAGGGAATGTGTAAACCAAGCACAGCCGCCCCCGCGACCGTGACCGGAGAGGTCGCCCAAGGCCACTGACCAAAAGGTCGGGAAGGCGGGGTGCCCGACCAGAGCCATCTGGGAATCCGCAAGCCGGGAGACCTGCCAGCGCGACGACAACGTGAACCGGACGGGGTGTTTTCGGGGACGGGTCCTGCGCTTGGATTCCGCCTGCTGTGCTCCGCCCTTTGACATAGGGCCAAGGCGAAATGACGGGCAATATCACCGAACTTCTGGTGTGCACCAAATGCAATATGGGCCAACCGGTCCAGGACGGTGTGGCGCGCGCGGGCACGCAGCTGCACGACGCGTTGACCCGGTCCGATCTGCCCGAAGGCATCGTGCTGAAACCGGTTGAGTGCTTTTCCAACTGTCCGCGCGGCTGTTCCATCGTGTTGCGCGGTGGCGCCGACAAATGGACCTTTGTTTACGGCAATCTGAGCGTTGATCTGGTTGAAATCCTCGTGGATGGCGCGAGCCGCTATCACTCTGCCGCGGATGGGCTAGTGCCCTGGCGCGAACGCCCTGAACACTTTCGCAAGAACTGCATCTCGCGCATCCCCCCGATTGGAGACCTTTGAATGTCGGACCTGTCCAAACTTCCCGTCACTGTGATCACCGGCTTTCTGGGCTCGGGCAAGACCACGCTGATCCGCCATCTGATGCAGAACCCGCAAGGCAAACGCCTGGCGATCATCGTCAACGAGTTTGGCGATGTCGGTGTCGATGGCGAGATTCTGAAATCCTGTGCGATTCCCGATTGCCCCGAGGAAAACATCCTGGAGCTGGCCAATGGTTGCATCTGCTGCACCGTGGCGGATGACTTTATCCCAACGATCGAGGCGCTGATGGCGCTGGAGCCGCGCCCGGAACATATCCTGATCGAAACCTCTGGGCTGGCGTTGCCGAAACCTTTGCTCAAGGCGTTTGACTGGCCCGATATTCGCTCAAAAATCACTGTTGATGGCGTGATCGCGCTGGCCGATGCCGAAGCGGTTGCGGCGGGACGGTTTGCGCCCAATGTCGCCGCAGTTGACGCGCAACGCGCCGCCGATGACAGTCTGGACCATGAAACGCCCCTGTCCGAAGTGTTCGAAGACCAGATTTCCTGCGCCGATATCATCCTGCTGACCAAACCGGATCTGGCCGGGGCCGAGGGCATCGAAAAGGCCAAGGCGGTGATCGCAGCCGAGGCGCCGCGTCCGCTGCCTGTGGTCGAAGTCGCCGAAGGTGCGGTTGATCCACGTGTGATTCTGGGTCTGAACGCCGCCGCCGAAGACGACATGGACGCGCGCCCCAGCCATCATGACGGCGCCGATGATCACGAACATGATGACTTTGAAAGCATCGTTGTGCCGATCCCCGACATTGCCGACCCCGCCGATCTGGTGGCCCGGATCGAAGCAATGGCCAAGACGCAAAACATCCTGCGCGTCAAAGGCTATGCTGCGGTTCAGGGCAAGCCGATGCGCCTGTTGGTGCAGGCGGTTGGCGGGCGCGTTCGTCATCAGTTTGACCGCCCTTGGAAACCGGACGAGCCGCGCCTGGGCCGTTTGGTGGTGATCGCCGAGCATGACGATGTCGATCCGGCCGCCATCCGCGCCGCATTGGTCGACTGATCCATGCACGTCGTCTTTCGCGAAAGCCACGGGCTGGACGAGACCGAAACACCTACCGATCTGGGCCAAAGCCCGGCCGATCTGGTGGTGCTTTCGTTCTCGGACAGTGACCTTGGCGCTTTCGCGGCAGGCTGGCATCGCGCAGGCAATTTGCCCGCGCTTCGGCTCGCCAATCTGGGCGCGCTGAAACATCCGCTTTCTGTTGATACCTATATTGATCAGACGCTGAGCGGTGCCAAAGGCATCCTGATCCGTCTGATCGGCGGCTATCCTTACTGGTCCTACGGGCTGCAACAGATCGAGGGTCTGGCGCGTCAAAAGGGCATCGCGCTGGCGGTTTTGCCCGCAGATGGGCGCCCCGACGAACGGCTGGATGCGGTTTCGACCTTGCCGGGCTCGACGTTGAAACGTCTGGCGCATTTGTGCGAAACCGGCGGGCCTGTGTCTGCGCAAGCGGCCTTGGCGCAATTGGCCTTGTCGGCGGGGCTTTATGCGGGGCCGGTCAAAGGTGCCAAATCGCTGCCGCAGGTGGGCATGTGGACCCCGGAAGACGGCGTGATCTGCCCCGCCGTGGCCGTGCCTCCCGGTTCGGACCGCCCGCGCATTCTGATCAGCTTTTACCGCGCCTATCTGGCTGCCGCCGACATGGCCCCGATCGAGGCGCTGTTTGTCGCATTCCGCGCCCGGGGTTTTGATGTGGCCGCCATCTTTGCGCCGTCCCTGAAAGCGCCGGATGCGGCGGGGTGGTTGGCCCGGCAAGTGCGCCAGTTCCGCCCCAATGCCATCGTCAATGCAACGTCGTTTTCGGGCAAGGGCGCGTCGGGCGCGTCGCCCCTTGATGCCGCAGACGTGCCGGTGTTCCAGATCGCGTTGGCCACGTCGACCCAATCTGCCTGGGCGGAGTCCGAACGTGGGTTGTCACCCGCTGATCTGGCCATGCATGTGGTCTTGCCCGAAGTCGACGGTCGTATTCTGGCGGGCGTCGCTTCGTTCAAGGAACCGGGCCAGATCGACGACGCTTTGGAATTTTCCCGATACGCGCATCAGCCTGTGCCCGAGCGCATCGACGCGATTGCCGACCGGGTGGCGGCGTGGGTCGCGCTGAACAGCGCGCCTACGGCTCCGGCGCTGGTGCTGTCAACTTATCCGGGCAAAGAGTGGCAGATGGCCCACGCTGTTGGCCTTGATGCGCTGGCTTCGGCCCAAGCCATCCTGAGCGCGCTGAACACGCCCAACCCGCATCTGGACCGGGATCTGGCCGAGGCGACTCTGGCTTGGCCGCTTGCAGAATATACCCAAGCGCTCGCCCGGCTTCCCCAGTCTTTGCAGGATGATTTGCAAGCTGCTTGGGGCGATCCCAGCGATGATCCTGCCGTGCGCGACGGTGCCTTTCGGTTTCGCGCCTTGCACCAGGGCACGTCGCTGATCGCCCTGCAACCGGAACGTGGCACGCCCGATCTGCGCGAAGATGAGTATCACGATCTATCACGCACACCCTGCCACGGCTATGTTGCGTTCTACCTGTGGTTGCGTGCGCAAAACCGCAGCGCTCTGGTCCACATCGGGGCTCATGGCACGTTGGAATGGCTGCCCGGCAAATCGGTCGCCCTAGCAAATGCCTGCTGGCCCGAGGCGCTGATCGGCGATTTGCCGGTGATCTATCCGTTCATCGTCAACGACCCCGGCGAAGCAGCACAGGCCAAGCGGCGCATCGGGGCGGTCACCTTGGGCCATATCCCTCCGCCCATGAAAAACAGCCAGACGCCGGACCGGTTTGCCCGGCTGGAATCGCTGTTGGATGAATTTTCCAACGCCGACGGCCTTGATCCACGTCGCCGTGACCGGTTGCAGGATGATATCCGCGCCGAGGCCCAGGCGCTGGGTGTCGAAACAGATCTGGGCCTGGATCAGGCCAGCACCTCAGCCGAAGCGATCACCTGCATTGACCGGTTTGTGTGCGATATCAAAGAAAGTCAATTTGGCGACGGGCTGCATATATTTGGTCAGGCCAACGGCGAAATGGAAGCCTTGTGCGCCGCGCTCAACGGGCAACGCATCGCGCCGGGTCCGTCTGGTTCGCCTTATCGCGGACGCACCGATGTGTTGCCCACGGGGCGCAATCTGTTCACCACCGATCCGCGCAGCGTGCCAACCCGCGCGGCTTATGCGCAGGGGGTCAAACTGGGCGAAGAACTGGTGCGGCGCCATTTACAGGACCATGGTGATTACCCGCGTGCGCTGGTCGTTGATCTGTGGGGATCGGCCACGATGCGTACTGCGGGTGAAGAATTCGCCATGGCGCTGCACTTGCTGGGCGCAAAACCGATCTGGGATGACGGAAGCGAACGTGTTTCGGGCGTCGAAATCCTGCCGTTGACCCTGCTGGAACGCCCTCGCCTTGATGTGACACTTCGAGTCTCGGGCCTGTTTCGCGATGTGTTTCCGACGTTATCATCGTTGTTCGCCCAAGCGATCCGCGCGCTTGCGGTCCGCGATGAAGCCGCTGACTGGAACCCGTTTGTGGGCCAATCCGGGGCTCGGGTCTATGGTCCTGCGCCGGGTCGCTACGGTTTGGGCATGGGCGACACAGCTGAAACCTATACCGACGCCGCGCGTCTGCGCGCCGGACAGGCCTGGCTCGATGCCAGTGCCTGGACGGTCGACGGCGATCAAATCATCCAAGACCCCGCCGGTATCCGCGCCCGCGTTGCCCAGGCTGACAGTTTTGTGCACCTTCAGGACCTGCCCGAAACCGATCTGTTGCTGGCCGCCGATTACGCCGCGCACGAGGCCGGGTTTGCGGCCGCCCAAGCTGTCACCGGCGGCAACGCCGCACTTTATCATCTGGACAACACCAATCCTGAAACGCCGCGCGCCCGTGCGCTGCCCGAGGAAATCGCCCGCGTGGTGCGCGCCCGCGCCGCCAATCCGGACTGGATCGCCGGCATGATGCGCCACGGCTTTCGCGGCGGTGCCGAAATTGCCGCGACACTTGATCATCTGGCAGCCTTTGCCCAATTGGCCCAAAGCGTGCCGTCACACCTGTTTGACCTCTATTACGACGCCACATTGGCCCAGCCCAACGTCGTCACCTTTCTCAAAACCTCCAATCCCGGCGCGCTGAGCGCTTTGCAAGACCGCTTTGGCGCGCTCCACGCCGCTGGTTTGTGGCAAACCCGGCGCAATTCAATCCTGTCCGATCTGGAACGCTCCGCATGAGCGCGCAGATCAAAGGCTGGTGCCCGGATGCCCACCGCCCAATGATGGCCGAGGATGGTCTGATCCTGCGCCTGCGCCCGCCGCTGGGACGGCTCACCCCGGACCAGGCGTTTGGCCTTGCCGATCTGTGCGATCGTTTCGGCGCCGGGTCGCTGGAGCTGACCAGCCGGGCCAGCCTGCAATTGCGCGGCCTGTCCCGGTCCGATTATCCGTCGCTTTTGTCTGCAGTGCAGGATTTGCAATTGGCGCCGCGCGACCGCCGCGCGATCCCGCCGCTCACGCTCAACCCGTTTGACCGATCAGAGCAACAGGCACGTCTGGCCACTGCGTTGAGCGCACAGGTGTGGCCAGATCTGCCCAGTAAATTCGGCCTGATCATCGACGCCGCGCCGGGGCAGCGCCACATGAGCACAACCAGCGGCGATATTCGCATTGAAGCGGGCGAGACTGGGATGATCCTGCGTGCAGATGGCGCGCCGCTTGGTGTCCCCTTCAGCGATGCAATCCAAATGTTGCAATTGGTGCGTGACCTTGCCGAGTGGTTTGTGTCCAGCGGCGGCATTGGCCCGGATGGCCGCGGGCGCATGGCGCGCCATTTGCACCACGGCGCGCAGCTTCCGGAAGGCCTGCGCGGCACGTCCCGCCCGGCACGTGCCGCCGCGCCGGCCGTGCCCGGGTCTGTGCAATCGGGGGTTTGTGTGGCCGTTCCGTTTGGGGTTTTACGTGCGGATCATTTGCGCGCACTGGCCCTTGCCGACATTCGTCTGACCCCGTTTCGCATGGTGTTTGTCGATCATTTGCCCGTAAATTTACCTGATGATCTGATCATCGACCCGGACGATCCGATGCTGCGCACTTTTGCCTGCACAGGCGCTCCGAACTGCGCCCAGGCGCAGATCAAAACCCGCATGACCGCGCGCAGCCTTGCCGCGACCCTGCCCAAAAACCAAACCCTGCATATCTCGGGCTGCACCAAAGGCTGTGCCCACCCCAAACCTGCCGATCTGACCGTCGTGGGTGTCGATGGTCGTTTCGACCTTGTTCGGGGCGCACGGCCGTGGGATGTGCCGATCGCGCGCGCGATGAACCAAGCAGAGCTTGAACGGGAACTGGCACGATACCATGGCATTTGAATACGAAACCAACGGCGCTGCGATTTACGAACAATCGTTTCGCACCATCCGCTCCGAAGCCGCACTGGATCGCTTTGAGCCGGACGAAGAACCGGTCGCTGTGCGCATGATCCACGCCGCAGGCATGGTTGAATTGGCCCCCTTCGTGCACTTCACGCCCGGTTTTGTGCCCGCCGCGCGCCATGCGTTGGAACAGGGCGCCCCGATCCTGTGCGATGCGTTCATGGTGGCCGAAGGCGTCACCCGCCCACGCCTGCCTGCCAACAACGACGTCATCTGCACCCTGCGCCACGCCGATGTGCCGGGCATGGCCGCTGATCTGGGCACCACTCGCTCCGCCGCCGCGTTGGAACTGTGGCGCCCGCATCTGGGCGGTGCCGTGGTCGCCATCGGCAATGCGCCCACCGCGTTGTTTCATCTGCTCAACATGCTTGAACACCCGGACTGCCCGCGTCCCGCCGCAATCATCGGCTGCCCGGTTGGCTTTGTTGGGGCCGTGGAAAGCAAAGACGCGCTGTGGGCCACACAGCCGGTGCCGTGCGTCATCGTCAAGGGCCGCCTCGGCGGCAGCGCCATCACTGTCGCCGCCATCAACGCCATCGCGAGCCGCAAGGAATGAGCCCGGATGCGCCCAATGGCACGATCTATGGGGTTGGGCTTGGCCCGGGCGATCCAGATCTGCTGAGCGTGCGCGCCGACCGATTGCTGCGCAACGCCCGCCATGTGGCGTTTTTTCGCAAGGCCGGTCGGCAAGGCCAGGCGCGCCGCATTGCCGATGCGATGATCCCGCGTGGTGCCATCGAATTCGCCATGGAATACCCCGTCACCACCGAAATTCCGCTGAGCGATCCGCGCTATAACGAAATCCTGTCGGCCTTCTACGGCGAATGCACTGCCCATCTGCGGGCGCTGTCCGAGGCGGGCGATGATGTCGTGGTGCTCTGCGAAGGTGATCCGTTCTTTTACGGTTCTTTCATGCATTTGCATTCGCGCCTTGCGGGCCTTGTGCCGGTTCAGGTCGTCCCTGCGATCACTGGCATGTCCGGCGCCTGGACCGCCACGGGCCAACCGATCACCTGGGGCGATGATGTTCTTACGGTTCTGATGGGCACATTGCCTGAACCCGAACTGACCCGACGCATGGGCGACACAGACGCGTTGGTGGTGATGAAAATCGGGCGCAACATCGACAAAATCCGCCGCGCTTTGCGCGCCTCGGGGATGTTTGACCGCGCCTGGCTGGTTGAATTCGCCACCATGCAGGACCAGACCGTCATGCCCCTGTCTGAAGCCGGCGACAAGGTCACCCCTTATTTCTCGATCATTGTGGTGCACGGGCAGGGACGACGCCCATGAGCGGAACGCTTGCGATTGCTGGGCTCGGACCGGGGAACGACGCGCTGATCACCCCCGAGGTGAGCATGGCGCTGGCGCGCGCCACGGATATTGTGGGCTACATCCCTTATGTGGCCCGGATTGCGCCGCGCGATGGGTTGGTGTTGCACGCCAGCGACAACCGCGTTGAACTGGACCGCGCCCGTCACGCGCTTGAGATGGCTGCAAACGGGCACCACGTCGTTGTGGTATCCTCCGGTGATCCCGGCGTATTTGCCATGGCCTCGGCTGTGTTCGAAGCGCTCGAGGACGGTCCCCAAGACTGGCGCGACATCGACATCCAGGTGTTGCCAGGCATCACCGCGATGCTGGCCGCCTCGGCGCGGATCGGCGCGCCCCTTGGCCATGATTTTTGTGCGATCAATCTGTCGGACAATCTCAAACCCTGGGCTTTGATCGAAAAACGTCTGCGGCTGGCGGCGCAGGCGGATTTTGCGATGGGGTTCTACAACCCACGCTCAAAATCACGCCCCGAAGGTTTTGAGCGCACCTTGCACGTCCTGAACGAGGCCTGCGCCGACACGCGCCCGATGATCTTTGCCCGCGCAGTTTCGACGCCTGACGAACAGATCCGCGTTGTCCCATTGCCAGAGGCACGCGCGGACATGGCCGACATGCGCACAGTTGTGTTGCTGGGCAACAGCGCGACACGGATCATCGCACGCGCTCGCGGTGATCTGGTCTATACCCCCAGATCGGTGCCGCTATGAGCGCACCACGCGATCACATCCTCGATCCGGTGCATTTCGGTGCGCTCGGGCAGGGCGGGGCGGTCAATCATGACCACCTCCAACCCAAGGCCCCGCGCCGCGTCGATCTTGGCGCGCGACGCCGTGCCCCCGGCATTTTTCGACACGACGATGTCGATGCGATGTTTCTCCATCAATGCGCGATCATTCGCCACAGTGAACGGGCCCTGATCGACCACAATTTCGGCCAGCGGCAGGGGGGGGGCCACATCGGGCGCATCGACCAGACGCAACAGATAAAAATGCTGCGGAGCAGGGGCAAATTCGCCCAGATGCATGCGCCCGATGGCCAACATCACCCGGCGCGGCGTGGTTCCCAAAGCCGTCACTGCGCTGGGAATATCGCCGACCCTGCGCCATTTATCCCCCGATTGCGCATCCCAAGCGGGACGGCTCAAGGCCACCAATGGCACACCAGCCTCGGCGCAGGCCAACGCGGCATTGCGGCTCATGCCCGCGGCGAAGGGATGCGTGGCATCGACCACATGGCTGATGGCATGCGTGCGCAAATAATCGAGCAACCCCGCCACGCCGCCAAACCCGCCGACCCGCGTTGGCAAGGGCTGGCGTTTGGGGCGCGCCACGCGTCCGGCATAGGAAAACGTGCCGGCAATTGCGGCAGCGTCCAGCGCCTGGGCCAGCGCTGTGGCTTCGGTTGTTCCGCCCAAAATCAGCAGGTTGGGGCGCATGGCTGAGGCTCCGTGGTTGACGATTATCGGTCTGGGCGAAGATGGCCCGGACGGGCTGAGCAGCGCAAGTCGCAACGCATTGGCGCGCGCGGAAATCGTCATGGGGGCGGCCCGCCATCTGGCCTTGTTGCCCGATCTGCAAGGGGAAACCCGCACCTGGCCAGTGCCTTTTGCCGACGGGCTGACGCAACTTGACGCCATGCGCGGACGCAACGTGGTCGTGCTGGCCTCGGGCGATCCGTTCTGGTTTGGCGCCGGCTCGGTTCTGGCGGGGCGATACCCGCGTGCGCAATGGCAGGCCTTTCCCGGGCGTTCGACGTTTCAATTGGCGGCGGCACAGTTGGGATGGGCGCTCGAGACCACGCTTTGCCTTGGGTTGCACGCCGCCCCCTTTGCCCGCCTTCGCGCGCATCTTGTTCCCAAGGCGCGCGCCATTGTGCTGGTGCGCGACGGACCTGCGGTGGCGGATCTGGCGGCGTGGATCACCGAACAGGGCTGTGGTGCCAGCGCGCTTTGGGTGATGGAGCATCTTGGCGCGGCGTCCCAGCGGGTGCGCATGCAGCAAGCGGCAGAGTTTGATCTGAACGATGTCGAACACCCGGTCTGTGTGGCGCTTGAGATTGCCGGCGATGGTCTGGTTGTGCCCACATCCTCAGGCCGCCCGGATGCGCTGTTTCAAAATGATGGCCAGATCACCAAACGCCCGGTGCGCGCGCTGACTTTGTCGGCGCTGGCCCCGCGCGCGGGCGAGCATCTGTGGGACATCGGTGCTGGTTCCGGCAGCATTTCGATCGAGTGGCTGCTGTCTCACTGTGCAAATCACGCCACGGCCATCGAATCCGACCCGACCCGCGCCGACCGCCTGCGCGCCAACGCCGATGCATTGGGGGCCGACCGTTTGGTGCTGATCACCGGCCGCGCGCCCGACGCGTTGGCCGATCTGGCCCGCCCGGACGCGGTGTTCATTGGCGGCGGGCTCAGCAGCGAGATGTTGCACACTCTGTGGGCGATGCTGCCCGGTGGCACCCGTGTTGTGGCCAATGCGGTGACACTGGAAACCGAAGCGCTTTTGGCCGCGTGGCACAGCGAAAAGGGCGGCGAACTGATGCGCATTGAACTGGCGCAGGCGGCTCCGCTGGGCACGCGTCGCGGGTGGAAATCGGCCTACCCGATTGTGCAATGGAGCACGGTGATATGACGGTCGCAGGGTTTGGATGTCGTGCCTCGGCCACCAGGGCCAGCCTTTTGTCAGCCTATCAAAACGCCGGCGGGCAAGCCGACAGGCTGGCGGCACCGCGCGACAAATGCGCGTCCCCGGCGCTGGTTGCTTTGGCGCGCGCATTGGGGCTGCCGCTGGTGGCGATTGATGACACAGCCATGCAAGCGGCGCAAACCCTCAGCCAATCGCCCGCCAGCGTTGCGGCGCGCGCCACCGGCAGTGTCGCCGAGGCCTGCGCCCTTGTCGCAGCGGGGCCCGGCGCGCAATTGCTGGCCC
The DNA here is from genome assembly GCA_045105075.1 of Sedimentitalea sp. GTDB lineage: Bacteria > Pseudomonadota > Alphaproteobacteria > Rhodobacterales > Rhodobacteraceae > JBGCDD01. The sequence goes on from JBGCDD010000121.1 coordinate 17,233, forward strand.
CACGTGCTATTTCCGATGATCGCCGCGCCACCTGTGCGCTTGCCCAAGGAGCCCCCTCATGACCGTTCACTTCATTGGCGCCGGTCCCGGCGCGCCCGATTTGCTGACCCTGCGCGGGCGCGATCTGATTGCCGCGTGCCCGGTGTGTCTTTATGCGGGATCGCTGGTTCCCGAAGAGATCCTGTCGCATTGCCCGCCCGGTGCGCGGTTGGTCAACACCGCTCCTCTGGATCTGGATTCGATCATGGCTGAGATAAGCGTGGCGCATGACGCGGGCCTTGATGTCGCGCGGCTTCATTCCGGTGATCTGTCGGTCTGGTCGGCGATGGGCGAGCAATTGCGCCGTCTGCGCGCCCTGGACATTCCGGTGTCGATCACCCCGGGTGTGCCGTCCTTTGCCGCTGCTGCGGCGGCGCTGGGCACCGAACTGACCCTGCCCAAGCTGACCCAATCGGTGGTGCTGACCCGCACACCGGGGCGTGCCAGTGCCATGCCCGAGGGCGAAAGCCTGACCAATTTTGCCGCCACCGGCGCGACCCTCGCGATCCATCTGTCGATCCACAATCTGGACCGGGTGGTCGGCGATCTTAGCCCGTTTTACGGGAGCGATTGCCCGGTTGCAGTGGTTTATCGCGCCAGCTGGCCAGACGAGGTGATCATCCGTGCCACGCTGGGCACCATCGCCGCACAAATCCCGCCGGAAATCGCACGCACAGCGCTTATTCTGGTCGGCCCCGCACTGGCGGGCGAGGATTTCGCTGAAAGCTGTCTTTATGCCCCGGACTATGACCGCCGCTTCCGACCGGGCAGCGCGCGCGAGGTGACGGGATGAGCGCGCCGGGTCTGTTGGTGTCGGCGCCCAGTTCGGGCACCGGCAAAACCACCGTGATGCTGGGGTTGCTGCGCGCGTTGGCCGAAGACGGTATGGCAGTGCAGCCGTTCAAAAGCGGGCCGGATTACATCGATCCGGCCTTTCACCGCGCGGCGGCGGGGCGGGCCTCGTTCAATCTGGACAGTTGGGCGATGTCACAAACGCTGTTGGGTGCGATTTCAGCGCAGGCTGCAGGGGCCGATATCTGCATTGCCGAAGGCTCGATGGGGCTGTTTGACGGGGTCGCGTTTCCGGGCGCCACGGGCCACGGCACCAGCGCGGAAACCGCCGCGCGCATGGGGTGGCCGGTGATTTTGGTCATCGATGTCAGTGGACAGGCGCAATCGGCGGCGGCCACCGCCTTGGGGTTCGCGCGCTACCGCGAAGATCTGAACATCGCCGGTGTGATCCTCAACCGTGTGGCCAGCCCACGCCACGAACGCCTGACCCGGCTGGGGATGGAGCGGGCCGGTATGACCGTGCTTGGCGTGTTGCCGCGCCGCGGTGATCTGGCGCTGCCCGAACGGCATCTGGGCCTGATCCAAGCGGTCGAACATCCCGATCTTGAAGCCGCGATTGCCGGATATGCCAAATTCCTGCGCGAAAATGTAGACCTTGAGGCGATCAAAGCGGCGGCCAAAGGCGTTGATCTGCCCACCTCGGGCGCCTTGCCACGCCCCCCCGCACAGCGCATTGCCTTGGCGCGTGATGCCGCGTTTTCCTTTACCTATCCGCACTTGCTGGAAGGCTGGCGCGCGGCGGGGGCGGAAATCTTGCCATTTTCGCCGCTGGGCAATGAGGCACCTGATGCCAGCGCCGATCTGGTCTGGTTGCCCGGTGGCTATCCCGAATTGCATGCCGGTGTGTTGGCCAATGCCGAGATCTTTCGCAAAGGGCTGCACCACCACGCGCAAACCCGGCCCATTCACGGCGAATGCGGAGGGTATATGGCGCTGGGCGAGGCGCTTATCGACAAGGAAGGCGTGCGCCATCAGATGGCCGGGTTGCTGGGGTTGGTGACGTCTTATGAGAAACGCAAATTCCATCTGGGCTATCGTCTGGCCAAGCTGAATGCACCGATGCCGGGCTTTGAGGCGGGCGCCAGCCTGCGCGGGCACGAATTTCACTATACCACCATTCTGGAAGAGCCCGACGCGCCACTGGCCCATGTTCTGGACGCCGAGGGCACGCCAGTACCTGAGACCGGATCGCGCAAAGGGCAGGTCACGGGCACGTTCTTTCATCTCATCGCCGAGGACGCGGCGTGAGCGGATTTGTCAGCTTTGTCGGCTCGGGGCCGGGTGATCCCGAGCTGCTGACTGTTAAAGCCGTGGACCGGCTGAAACGCGCCGATGCCGTGCTGTTTGATGATCTGTCGTCGGGTCCGATCCTGACCCATGCGGCGGCCGGCGCCGATCTGGTGGGGGTGGGCAAGCGTGCCGGGCGGCCGTCGCCCAAGCAAAACCATGTCAGCCGGTTGCTGGTCGAATACGCGCAAACCGGGGCGCGTGTGGTGCGGCTCAAAAGCGGAGATGGCGGGATTTTTGGCCGTCTTGAAGAAGAACTGATCGCCTTGCGCGCGGCCAATATCGACTATGAGATCATCCCCGGTGTGCCCTCGGCCTGTGCGGCGGCGGCCGCCGCTGGGCTGCCGCTGACCCGCCGATTGACCGCGCGGCGCGTGCAATTTGTCACCGGGCATGACGTGGATGGGCAATTGCCCGGTGATCTGGATCTGGCGGCACTGGCCGACCCAAACGCGATGACTGTTGTGTTCATGGGCAAGCGCACCTTTCCAGCGCTGGCCGCCACGTTGATCGCGCGGGGTTTGCCCGCCGACACGCCCGCCTTATTGGCCCAAGCGGTCAGCACGCCCGAACAATCGCTCAGCCGACACACCGTCGCGGCTTTGGCCGATCAGCTGGCCAAAGAACGCTCGGCCAACCCCGCTTTGATCCTTTACGGACCCTTGGCCGACACATGAAAGAGCTGTTTTTGATCGGTATTGGCACCGGCAATCCAGACCATCTGACCTTTGAAGCCGCCGAAACACTGCGGCGCGCCGATCTGATCCTGATCCCGCGCAAAGGCGATCAGAAGTCGGATCTGGCCGATCTGCGCCATCAGATCTGTGCGCGGGTGCTGGGCGAACAGACCTCGCGGATCGTCGAATTCGATTTGCCGGTGCGCGATGTCACGGGCGATTATCATCAGGGCGTCGAAGACTGGCACGACCGGATTGCGCTGGCCTGGCAGGCGGCAAGCGGGCAGGGGCAAAAAGTGGCGCTGTTGATCTGGGGCGATCCGTCGCTTTATGACAGTTCGTTGCGCATTGCCGCGCGGTTGCCGGATGCGCCCAAAATCACCGTGGTGGCGGGCATCACATCGCTGCAAATGCTGGCCGCGGCCCATGCCATCGCGATCAACACGGTGGGCGATCCGTTTTTGGTCACCACCGGGCGGCAGCTGCGCGATCATGGCTGGCCTGCGGGTGTCGATACGATTGCGGTGATGCTGGATGGCGGATGCGCGTTTCAGACGCTCGACCCGGAAAGCTACGACATCTGGTGGGGCGCTTATCTGGGAATGCCGGAACAAATCCTGGCGCAGGGACGGTTGCGGGACGTGAGCGACGACATCATTGCCCGCCGTGCCAGCGCCCGTGCCG